>JBGTEI010000079.1:0-5182 GCA_041747875.1 Pyrinomonadaceae bacterium
CCAAATATCGATCGTTTTCGGGATGATCTCGATAAATGTGACGGCGAGCATAAAACCCGCGCCGAGCGCCAATAAGTATTTGAGAAGTTTTTTATAGTGTTTATAGATCCCTGACGGAAACAGGATCATACCGCCGAGCACATTCGCTAAAGCGACGACAATACCAAAAAATAATAATTGGACAAACGTAAATTCCATAAAAAATAAACTTTACGCAATATGTTGTGTGAACGCAATCTTAAGACAACTAGATAATTGGCAAGTTTTTTCGGGCCGAGGGAAATTTCGCAATATTTTAAGCACTTGAATAAAACAATCGATATAATAACTCTTGACAGACCCTTCTTATTAGGTCTAAAATTCATCTTACCTAGTGGTTACAAGTCTTAAATACAATTACGAGTCCCACAGACTGCCTCTTCAAAAGTGTTTAAGATTCGGAAAAAATTAAGCACTTTTCCGGGTTTTCTAAGTTTTTATAGTAAAAATATCGGATTTTATACCTAAGTTTTATTTCTGGATACTAAGGAAAGGCGGAATAAATTTAGAAAACGAAGAAGTTTCTCGCTCAAAAAAGCGCAAATAAGGATTCGATCTTTGAATAAAGCGACCGAAAAAATCGAAAGCAGTCACACATCGGTTTTACTTGCCGAATCGATAAGTCATTTAGATATAAAGGCAAAAGGTATTTATATCGACGCGACACTTGGTTTAGGCGGTCACACCGAAGCGATCTTAGAAACTGCACCTGAAACGAGGGTTATCGGGATCGACCAGGATCTTGAAGCGATCGCGATCGCAAAAAAGAGGCTTAAGCAGTTTGGTGATCGAATCGAGATCTACCACGCAAATTTTTCGGAGTTACGAAATGTGATCGAAGAAGCAGAAGTTGGCAATGTAGATGGAATAATTGCTGATCTTGGGGTTTCTTCATTGCAGTTTGATAGCGAATCGCGCGGATTTAGTTTTCGGTTTGAAGCACCGCTCGATATGAGAATGGATGCTGATTCGGGTGAAGAAACTGCCGCCGAACTCCTCGAAAGATTATCAGAAGAAGAAATCGCAAACGTTATTTATCAATACGGTGAGGAAAGATTTTCAAGACGGATCGCCCGGAGGATCGTTGAAAAGCGTGAACGGGGCCAATCGGTTAAAACCACCGGAGATCTGGCGGATCTTGTGAGACGTGCGATCCCAAAGAAAGGAAAAGATAAGATCCACCCCGCAACAAAAACATTTCAGGCTCTGAGGATCGCGGTTAATGGAGAGCTTGAGATCTTAGAGAAATTTATTGAAGACAGCGTTGATCTATTGAAAACTAACGGAAGATTGGTCGTTATCACATTTCATTCATTGGAAGACAGGATCGCGAAGCGAACATTTCAAAAACTTGCAGGTAAATGCTCTTGTCCTCCTAAATTCCCGATATGTATTTGCGGTGCAACAAAAATGATTCAGGTCCTTACACGCAAGCCGCTGATTCCGGATGAGACGGAAACCTTTGAAAACCCGCGAGCGAGAAGTGCAAAGTTACGAGCATGCTCAAAGCTTTAACAACTTGGAAAGAGCCCCGAAAAGCAGGAAGTAATTGACATGAACAGAAAAATTAAACCGATAAAAAGAAGATCCCGGGTACGACGCGAGCGCGATCCGATCCCGTGGAAGTATTGTATTTTGACCCTTGTTTGCGGGCTGATCTTTGTTGCGGGTTTCTTCATGGCTGCGAGGCTTCATTTTTCGTCTATTGACTTTGGATTTAAGAATTCGAAGTTAAGAAAGGAGCTTGATCGACTGGATAATGAGAAACGCCGATTGGTGCTGCGGCGGGAAATGGCGCTTTCTTCGATCAACAAAACTGCCGAAAAGATCGGATTCCGAAAAAGCACCGCAGAAAGTCTTGAACTCGTCAGCACAAGAAAAAGAATTGACAGGGAAGTTATTACAGATGGTGTCGCCGATGAAGCAAAACCGATCAAAGCTTTTATTCAGGAAGATGAGATCGCAGAAGAACGGCAATCAAATGAGATGGATAAAAAGAGTTTAAAGAAAACGGTGATCAGCGAACCTCGTTCGGGAAAATCCGGGACCAGGAAAGTACAAGCCGATCCGAAGGTCGATGTCGGAGATATTTCCGCAGCGATCATTGCCAAAAAAAGATAATTTGAAAAAGAAACATAGCTGAGAACGAGCACAAACAAAATGCCAAGACGCCTACGAAAAACTACAAAGAATTCGATGCAGACCACATTTACGCGATTTATGTTTATAGTCGCGTTTTTTATTTTTTGGATCGGTGCGATCGGTGTCAGGCTTGTCCACTTACAGGTTAATCAGCACGATAAATTCCGAAAGCAGGCACTTGGCCAGCGACGTGATGTCGTAGAAACGAAGATGCTGCGCGGGACGATATTCGACCGAAATGAACGGCCAATCGCGATGAGCGTCGAAGTAAATTCATTATATGCCGATCCGATGGAAGTCGAAGATGTAGAAGGAACGGCGAAAAAGATATCCGAAGTTTTAAGAACAAACTGGAAACCGATCGCGCAAAGGATCAATGAAGGCAAAGCAGACGAAAAGCGCTTTGTCTGGATCGAAAGAAAGCTCGATAAAGAAAAATTCGACGGCGTGAATAAAAATCTGCACGACGAAGAATTGAAAAAATTCAGCCTGCCGAAGTTTCCCGGTTTGTACTGGGCGAAAGAACAAAAGAGAGAATACCCGTATAAAACGATGGCTGCACACATGATCGGATTTAGTAATTCCGATGATGTCGGGCAGGCCGGGATCGAACTTTCTCAAGAAAAACTATTGCGAGGCGATACCATAAAAACGTACCGTGAGCGGGACCGGCTCGGGCGGGTTTACGACGAATGGGGAACGGAAGAAAGAGAGGAACCCAAAGATATTGTATTGACGATAAGCAATTCGATCCAATATAAGGTCGAAGAAGCGCTCGCAAAAGGAGTTCAGCGTGTCGGCGGGAAGTCCGGAAAAGCGATCGTTCTAAATCCGAAGAATGGTGAGATCCTTGCGATGGCGAATTACCCTTCGTTTGATCCGAATGAATACGGATCACTAAAACCCGGGAGCTGGAAGAATAGCGCGATACAGGATAATTATGCTCCGGGATCAATATTTAAGCTGATCACTTATGGCGCGGCCCTTGAAGAAAACTTGATTAGCCCTGAAGGCGAGATCGATTGCGGAAACGGTACGATCACGATCGCCAAGCATACATTCAATGATTCGCACGCCGTCGGGAAAGTCACATATACCGAGGCATTTGCGCAATCGAGCAATGTCGGCGCGATCAAAACGGCAATGAAAGTGGGTGAGAAAACGTTCTATAAATATGCCCGCGATTTTGGGTTCGGCGAAAAGACCGGGATCCGGCTTCCTGCAGAAACGACGGGACTTTTGCGCTCACCAAAGACATGGAATGGCGACTCTTTGGCGTCGATGTCTATAGGTTATGAAATCGGGGTTACAGCGTTGCAAAGTGTGGCAGCTTTTGCGACTATTGCTAATGATGGAGTAAAGATCCAGCCGCATATCGTCAAAGAAATACGTAACGCAGATGGTAATGTTGTTTCCACGATCGAGCCTAAAAGGGTCAAGGTCGTTGGAAAGGAAACTGCTAAGGAATTACGTGAAATGCTCAAGCAGGTTGTAATCGATGGAACGGCACGTGCAGCTCAAATAAATGGCTACACATCTGCCGGAAAAACCGGAACGGCCTGGAAATATGACGAGAAGACAAAATCAGTAGATCGCAATAAATATATTGCATCGTTTATTGGATTCGCCCCCGCAGATGATCCGGAGATAGTAATTGCCGTAGTTATCGACGAACCGAAAGGTTCTTCCCGTTATGGCGGACAGGTTGCAGCTCCAGTTTTTCGTGAAATTGCAGAACAGGTTTTACCGGAATTAAACGTAGTTCCCGACGGATTTTTGCGTGATGATTCACAGATCCGGGAGGAGGCAAGTAAAACAAAAGCTGACGAAGAAGCGATGGAAAAACCTCCGATCACAGATGCAGTTGACGCAGATGAAACTGAAAAGTCAGCCGAGCCAAAATCTATCGGACGATCCGAAACTGAAAAGAAAGCGGCCCCAAAAACAAATGATAAGCCCGCTGCTCCAAACCGCAGCAAATCAGAAAAAGACGGAAATGATCCTGAACGCAAAAAGGAAAAACCATCTTCAAAAAGTAAATCTACAGAGCCGGTAAAAAGAAAGACTTGAAAATTGAAAAAGCAGCTCAATATATGAACGCGGATGCGTCAACCCTTAGTCCCGCTTTACTTGAAGTCGACGTCACCTCTTTTCAGACGGATTCACGAGAAGTAAAAGCGGGAGACTTGTTTTATGCATTCTCCGCACCTGAATTTGGAAATAATGGTTTTAACGGTGAGTTTCGGGACGCACACGAATTTATCCCGACCGCATTCGCCAATGGCGCGATCGTCTGTGTTGCCAGAAAAGACAGATTTCTCGTTCATGAGGAATTGCTGAAGCCTTTTGAAAATAGAATGTTGTTTGTCGAAGACGCGATCGCTGCGCTTCAAACACTCGCACATCGAGTGTATTTAGACTGGAATAAGCCGGTTATCGCAATTACAGGAAGTGCCGGCAAAACTACTGCCAAAGAATTGACAGCGCATATTCTGGAAAGTCCGAAAAGAAAGGTCTTGCGCAATTTGAAAAATTTGAACAACGGTCTCGGTCTGCCGCTTTCTGTTTTAAGACTGGTTGCCGATGACAGCTATGATGTTGCGATCCTTGAGATGGGGATGTCAACGCCGCGAAGAGAGATTGCGCGTCTTTGCGAGATCACACCGCCGGATGTTGGCGTCGAGCTCAATGTTTTGCCCGTTCACGTAGAACACCTCGGCTCGATTGAAAATGTCGCAAAGGCAAAAGCCGAATTGATCGAAGGTTTAAAACCGGGCGGCACGGCGATCTTAAATGCAGACGATTTTCGTGTTCTTGAAATGCAGAATTTGCATAGCGGCAGAGTGATAACTTACGGGATCCACAATCCTTCGGATGTGATGGCAATTGGAGTAAATATGAAAAACTTCGGCGAGACACATTTTACGCTTAAGACTCCGGACGGTGAAGAGCGCGTCGTTTTCCAACTCTCCGGAAAGCACAACGTCCTGAATGCATTGGC
>JBGTEI010000080.1:0-2192 GCA_041747875.1 Pyrinomonadaceae bacterium
GATTCGCTCGAAAAATATTTGTCGGTCCAAAAAGACTTTCTTGACGGCAAATTTAAGAATTTCAAGCTTGATAAGAACCGTAGTTATGAAAAAGCAACTTCTTCCTATGTTGATGAACGCTCGGTGATCGGTGTTGATTGCGTGATCAAACCAAACGCCAGGATAATAAATTCAGTTTTAGGAAAAGGTGTGCAGGTAGAAGAACATGCCCTGGTTGAAAATTCTGTGATATGGCCGCATTCAAGGATCTCATACGCGGCGACGATCACTGACTCGATCGTTGCGAGCAGTTGTTATATAGGGAAAAACGCTGTTGTCAGTGCGGGTTCGGTCCTCGCTGATAAGGCATCGCTTCCGGACTACTCAAAAGTTTAAGTAAGTTTATTTATGCCGGAATTACCTGAAGTCGAGCTCGTCGTTAGATCACTAAACTCCCTTGTCAAAGGAGAAAAGATTTCCGAAGCAATTCTGATCCGGGAGAAACTCGCGCCGGACACATCGCCGAGAGAGTTTGCAATATTGGTCACGAATTCGACGATAAATTTTGCTCATCGACGTGGAAAGCATATCCTGATCGATCTAGATAACGGAAAAACTATCATCGTACACTTGAGAATGAGCGGACGCTTTATGCTTCTTCCTCTTGAAATTGAAGAACCGAAGTTTTCTCACGCGATATTTTTACTCGGCGATGATAAAAAACTGATATTTCAAGATCAGAGACATTTTGGCTTTATGCGGATCGTTAAAACAAGTGAACTTGCCGGCGTAAAGGAATTGAAAAAACTTGCGCCCGAGCCTTTTTCAAATGAGTTTTCAGCGGGTTATTTAAGAAAAACATTAAAGGCTTCAAAGAAGAGCCTGAAAGAATTTCTACTCGATCAGACAAAGGTTTGCGGACTCGGAAACATTTACGCTGCCGAAGCGATGTTTTTGGCGAGATTGAACCCACAAATTTGTTCCGGCAAGGTTTCGTCGATCAAAGCCACGCGTCTCCATACTTTTATCATCGAAGTCTTAAATGAATCGATAGAATATAGTTCTACGCTAAATGTCGATCCGGAGAATTTTGAAGGCAATTATTACGGCGGAAACTATGAAAATCAGTGGCGCGTATATGACCGCGAAGATGCTCCGTGCATAAATTGTTCGGCAAAAATAAAACGGGTAAAGCAAGCAGGACGTTCAAGCTATTATTGCCCGAAATGTCAGAAGTAAATACAAACGCTTCTGCCCGAAATTCGCCCGCAGAATAAACTTTAATTTTAGCTGCATCTTCTCAATACCTGTTTTGGAGTACTAATTATGAAACCGTTTCTATCACTTTTTCTTGTCTTATTTACAACTATTTTATTAATGCCGACCGATGCGTTCGCGTGTGCTTGCTGTGCCGACCCCGGGTTTTATAAGATCGGAGTTCAAAAACCGGGCAGATTTGAAATCGATGAACTCAAAAGACTTAATTTTCATAATCCCCGGATCTATTCAAATGCCGGTTTCCCGGAAAATATAAAAGGTATCGATCCTATCTCCGAAGATTATGTGGTTTCCGCCGCGGTTAGTAATAACGAATGGAGATTCTCAATTAAAGGTGAGGACGGGAAGGAAGGATCGCTCGAATTAAATATGCCGAAAACATATGTCGATTTTGCCGTTGACACCAGAAATGGCGAAAAAGGCGGAGCAGGCAGCGTCGTACTCTACAAAGAATGGCGTTTTAAAGACAAGGTCAAAGCTGGCACCGGAGTTCTCCAAAATGGGCTAAAAGGCAAAGCCGAGTATTTACTTGTTCTCCAGGGCAAGGGAAACGCTTGTAATTCAGCGGAAGATTTTACTCATTGGCGACTTGAAATAACGGGCAAAAATGCAAGCTACGCATTTTATGGCGATCTTGAAACAAACGGCTCGCCGAAAACTGCTGCCGAAACCGCGTCTAACAAAAAAGATTTACCGGAAATTCAGGACGAAGAAGAAGATACTTCCGTTCCGGACATAAATCCGAATCTGTCCGGAACAGAATATGCAGGATGCGGTTGTTCCGGGATCACGTTAAAAGAATCAAAGAAGAAAGGCGATAAGCGTCTGTTTTATTGGTCGGAATTCAAACAAAACCCCGAGGAGGAAACCGTCTTTATAAACCTCAACGGTAAGGATACCGAGTTAAAACTTCTGGTAAAAGGCGAAAGACCAAA
>JBGTEI010000081.1:0-2018 GCA_041747875.1 Pyrinomonadaceae bacterium
GGAGCAGACAATTGGATCTTCGACAAAAGTACCGCACAAGACTTATTACACTAATTTTTCGTGGGTTTAGAGTTTTCCAGGTTTTCGCTCCGAAATAAGAGTGCCATTAAACCCTTTATCAATAAAGAAATAGCTACACAATTTTTTAACGACACTGTCAACCTGCTTGGGGTAACTAGCCGCCAAATTATTAGAGTTTTCCTTCCGATTAGTATTCTTAACAGAAATCTAACAACTTTCTAACGTAAATTAAAAGACCTTTTCTTGTCGCGTGAGTAATGATGAAGTCAATTTTGGTAAAGGAAAAGACTCGACCGCAAGAAAATAAACAGGACATCATTTACTGATTTTTACCCGAAGTGTTGGGATCCCTTTTTATAGCTTACGTTTATCTCAGGCATCCCGCACTAAGTAGTAAAAAGCAGGAAAATGAGTCCGGCACGATCATTTGGCAGATGTGCGGTGGGGAAACAAACATTTCGGAATTAGCAAAAAAATTGAGGAATAAAAACAACACTTTTGATCGGATCGAATGAAAGAATCATGTTAAAAAAATATCTATTTAATTCCGTTTGGATCGTGGTTAGAACTGTACCCAATATTTCGGACAGGTTGGTTAGGAGTTACTTTCACCTAAACTAAGCTGCCATTTTCAATGTTTTAACGATCCGGTACATTTGTTCCGGGGTCGTTTTCAGAGTCTGATGTTTTCGTTCACAGTTGTAATAATCGATCCAGATTCCGAGGCCCGTTTTGGCTTCCTGCATCGATTCGTAAGCATTCAAATATACTTCCTCATATTTGACGCTTCGCCATAACCGCTCGACAAAGACATTATCGCGCCAGGCGCCCCTGCCGTCCATGCTGATTCTGATTTCGTTGGCTTTGAGCGTTTCGGTGAACGCTTCGCTGGTAAATTGCGAGCCCTGATCGCTGTTAAATATCTCAGGTTTTCCGTGATGATAGAGCGCTTCTTCGAGCGCGTCGACGCAAAAACCTGAGTCCAGAGAATTCGACAAACGCCACGACAAAATCCGCCGACTATACAAATCCATGATCACTGTCAGATACGCAAATCCTTTATTCATCGGGATATACGTGATGTCCGTCGCCCACACTTGATTCGGTTTGTCGATTTTCAACCCTCGCAGTAAATATGGATAAATCTTGTGCTGCGGGTTCGATTTGCTCAGATTCGGCTTCGGATAGATCGCCTCGATCCCCATTTTCCGCATCAAACGCCCTACCCGTTTGTGGTTTACATAATACCCTTCGTCTCGCACCGCGTCGGTCATCCGCCGAACGCCCAAAAACGGACGGTTCAGATGAATCTCATCGATCAGACGCATCAAATTCAGATCTAAACTACTGACTGGCGTTGGTTTATAATAAACTCCCGAACGAGTTATATCCAGAGTTTCACATTGCTTGATCAGCGATAATTTATGTTTTCGATTTATCATCTTCTTGCGCTCCTCCCGCTTCAACGACCGAGCGCTTTTGATAAAAAATCATTCACCATCGTCATCTCGCCGATCTTCGCCTGCAAATCCTTGATCTCAGCCTCCCGATCCGGCGCCAACCCCTTGCCCGATGCAAATACCTCCGACGAATTCTCCAAAAGTTGCTTTTTCCACTTCACGATCAAATTCGCACTTACCCCAAATCGCCGCGCCAGCTCGCTCAAAGTCTCATCCCCTTTGATCGCCGCCACAGCCACCTTCGCCTTAAACTCCGGCGAGTGATTCCTCCGTTTCCTACTCATTTTCTGTTACCTCCGTTTTTATTTTATAACAGAAAATAACTCCTTATTTTACCTTCAAAACTGTCCTAACAATGGGGTACACTTGTGGTCGCGGTGATTACCATCATTATCGGTGCTGCATTTCCGGCTTTGGCACAAGACAAAATTGAATACAATCAGGTTTATGAGTGCGATAACGGAGCTAAATTTAAGGTTTTAAGCTGCAAAGGCACTGACAAATCCGACACGTGCAAAGTTTATACCCTCAAAGAAT
>JBGTEI010000082.1:0-7195 GCA_041747875.1 Pyrinomonadaceae bacterium
GAAGAAGGCGCAAAGACTGCTCGAGGATCGAAATGATCCTGGTTCTTGATGCGACTTTCTGATCTCGAGCACCCTCCATAACTGTCGGGCTTCCGCCTTCCGCACTGCTCACTGCTGACTGCTCACTGCTCACTCCCCCACTTATTTCGTCCTTGACGAGCTCAATATACCAATCGCAAAAATCGTCCCAGAAAAAATGATAGAGTTTATCAACCGCAACGTGAAACGCATATTTGTCGAGCGCTTCATTTACTTCTTTTGCAGTTTTGTTGAGACGCGAAATTATCCAGCGGTCAGCGATCGAAACGTTCAGAGTCCCTGTTTTAGCAGGATCATCCGCCTTACCGGACGCCGTCTGAAGGCGGGACTCTGAACCAAGACTACTGCCGATCGATTCCGGATCTACTCTTGCCCCTTCAGAATTCAACAGGCAAAACCGGGTCGCATTCCAGATCTTATTTGCGAAATTCCGGTAAGTTTCTACTTTTTCATTCCGCCATGCAAAATCCATCCCTGTTGAAGAGCCGGCGAGAGCGATCCTGGTTGCGTCAACGCCGTATTGGTCAAATACATCGATCGGATCGACGCCATTTCCTTTGGTTTTTGACATTCGCTGCCCATCCGGCGCGAGAACCGTCCCGGTGATGTAGACATCATCAAATGGTCTTTCATCGACAAATTTTAGCGATGACATAACCATCCGTGAAACCCATAGAAAGATAATGTCGCGAGCCGTAACAAGAACGTTCGTAGGATGAAAGGCGCGTAAGTCGCTTAAGTCACGTGTCCCGCGTCCAACGTCCAATGTTGCTGCTTCCGTGTCTTGACTTTGAACTCTGAACTCTGAACTCTGAACTTCGGGCGTCGGACTTTGAACTCCGGACTCCGGACTCGGGCTTTCCCCCGAAGTCCATCCAAGCGTCGAAAACGACCACAGCCATGAAGAAAACCACGTATCAAGCACATCATCATCCTGCCGAAGAGCGACAGTTCCGGCTTTTTCGGCGGCTTCTTCCCTGCTTCTCGCTACGTAAACTTTTCCCGCATCGTCATACCACGCCGGAATTTGATGTCCCCACCAGAGTTGGCGGGAGATCGTCCAATCGCGCAGGTTTTCAAGCCAATCGGTGTAAACCTTTGTGTGCGGATTATGCGGCGTACAACGCGGAGAATCGGTCTCGCGTTTCAGGTCGAGCGCCATGTCCCGCATGCCGTCCATTTTTACCCACCATTGTTCGGAGATGAGCGTTTCGATCACTGTTTTACAGCGTTCGCAGATCGGGAGAACCATTTCGTGATCGGTTATCTTCTCAAGCAAACCAAGTTCTTCAAATTCAGCAATGACCTTTTTTCGCGCAACGTAGCGGTCCAAGCCATCAAAATCGGCACCCGAATCGGAATTCATCGTCCCATTGAGATTCATCACATTAAGCTGTGGCAGATCGTGCCGAAGTCCCATCTCATAATCATTTGGATCATGCGCAGGGGTTATCTTTACGGCTCCCGTTCCAAACTCGATGTCAACGTACTCATCAGCAATGATCGGGATCTCGCGGTTTGTAAGCGGAAGAGAAATCGTTCCGCCGATAAGATCTTTAAATCGTTCATCATTTGGATTAACGGCAACGGCAGTATCTCCAAGCATCGTTTCCGGACGCGTTGTCGCAACTGTTAAGTACCTTGCACCCTCCATTACTGTCGGGTTTTTGCCTTCTTCTCCGGACTGCTCACCGCTTACTGCTCCCTGCTCACTATTTTTGATCGGATATTTCAAATAATAAAGCTTGCCGTCTTTCTTTTCCTTGTCCTCAACTTCCAGATCTGACAAAACTGTTTCATCATTCGGGCACCAGTTTACAATTCGCGCGCCGCGATAGATCACGCCTTCTTCATAAAGAGCGACGAAAACATTTCGTACCGCATTAGACAGACTTTCGTCCATCGTAAAACGCTCGCGTGACCTATCTACTGAAATTCCTTCCCGGCGCATTTGATTGAGAATTGTGTCGCCGTATTTGTGCTTCCATTCCCAAACCTTTTCAGTAAACGCCTCCCTGCCAATATCCTGCGGAGTTTTATTTTCCTGTTCTTTTAGCTGCCGGGTGACCATCAGCTGTGTCGATATGCCGGCATGATCGATCCCCGGCAAGAAGAGAGTCTTGTAGCCAAGCATGCGTTTGCGACGCGTTAAAACATCCATGATCGTATGCTGAAGCGCATGTCCCATGTGCAGGCTTCCCGTCACATTCGGCGGCGGAATGACGATCGAGTATTTTTCCGCATCGGAATTCTGATTGATCTCGGGCGCAAAAAAACCACTTTCTTCCCAACGTTTGTAATGATTTTCCTCAGCTTCTTTTGGATCGTATTGTGTTGATAATTCCATTTTTCTCTAGGTGGTTTCGAAATAATTAGTTTTCTATCGTAAACGAAAAAAGCAGTGAACAGAAATTCAAACTGCTCACTGCAAATTCTTTTAAACGCTTTAACGTCAGTCGTTCATTTTTTCTTCAGCGATCTGTCTGATAATTCGTTCTGCCATTTCCGGGACCACTTCTCGGGCGACGTCTTTTAAAGCGTCTCCCGAAAGCCGTTCAACAACCCTGCGTGCAATTTCATCGATCATTTCAGACGTGATCCCGACTGATTCTGAGGAAATTCCATTTGCCTCAAATGCCTGTTCTTCCTCATCATCGTCGCCGGAATTATCAATATCGACATGTTCCTGGAAATGATCGGAACCGGATGATGTTTCAGTATCATTGGATTCCTCGTAATCAGGAGGATCATTTTCTTCGGTCAAATTCTCCGGCTCCTGATCCTCAGAAATCCCGGGAACATCCGCCTCGTTGGTTAGAAGTGAAGCGCCAAATTCTTCATCGGTTTCAAGTGTTTCAGTCTCAGATGAAGAATGTCCCGGATCATTTTCAAATGGAAGTTCAAGGAGATTGGTCTCATCAAGATGAACTTTTATTTCATCGCCGGCCGATTCTGACTCATCGTCAATTACATCGTTGTTTACTGATTCATCTGCTGAATCATACCCCGACAGATCGGTATCATATGATTCTTCAGGTTCAAAAGAATACGCACTATCATCCGATCCTAATTCATCATTAGTTACTTCTTCATTTGAATAAACAGGAGTTTCATTGGAACCGTCGATCGAGAATTCCTTAAAATCATCATCGGCGACATCTTCTTCCTGAACCTCCTCATATGACGCCTCCTTTGAATGCTCTTCGGTATCTTCATCACTTGCAAATTCCGTACTTTCGGTCGGAACTCCATGCGAGGTCTCGATCATTTCGTCGTCGATCCTTGGATCTGCAAATTCCTGTGTCGTCGCATTCATTCCGTAAAATTCATCATCATCGTCAGAATCGATCGTTTCCGGGGACGGATCACCGGAGGGATCTCCATACGAAGCTGCACTTTCGGAATCAAGTAGTACGGTAACGGTGGTTACAAGCTGATTGATCGATTGGAAAGGCTTTTTCAGGAAATCATCGGCACCTACGCGTTTCGCTTCAGCCTCATCAAACGGTTCAAAAGATCCAACCAGTAAGATCACAGGTGTGCGTTTATATTCATCAGATTGTCTTACTTTTTCGCAGATCTCGTAGCCATTGAGACCGGGCATATTGACATCCGCCATTATCAGGTCGGGAGATTCTTCCCGGATCTTATCCATAGCGGAATTTCCATCACCGACAGATATCACCTCGATCCCTTCGTCTGCGAATGTAAGGTTTACTACTTTTTGAATTGTGATTGAGTCGTCTGCTAAAAGAAGTTTACGTTTTGACACTGAGTTTCGCTCCTGATTTTTTTCGAAACCGATCGAAGAGATCGTGTTCCCCGAAGAAAAATTATCACCCTTAGAAAGATCCGGTGCTAACCGCGGATCAACCCTTAATCATTTCTTTTTCTCTTATTTTGAGTAAACATTTGAAGCATTGTTTTCATCTGGGTTGCGGTAAAAGGCTTTGGTAGAAAAGCAACCGCTCCGGCCGTAAAACTCGCTGAGGACAACGTCGGATTCTGCTCCGCAGTCATCATTATTACGGGTATATCCATTAACTGCTTTTCAGACTGCATAAACTTTACGAGTTCGGTACCTTGAATATACGGCATGACGACATCAAATATCGCCGCAACAAATTTTTCATTTGACTGCAGTAGTTTGTACGCTTCTTTACCGTCGCGCGCAGGGACAACGCCGAAGCCTTCTCGTTCGACTATTGCCTTTACCAGCCTAAGAATTGCCGGATCATCATCCGCGATCAAAACTTGTCCCAAAGATTCTGTAAACTCTTCACTCATTAACGAAATTTTACCCCAATAACTAAAGATACATAGTATCAGACTTTCACGAATTTTTCCGAATCCCGGCAAACTCTGCTGCTAATTTGATCGCTGATCTCAAACTTGAACTGTCCGCCGAATTCTTCCCGACAATATCATAGGCAGTTCCGTGGTCAACAGACGTCCGGATCAGCGGCAATCCTAAGGTAACATTTACAGAAGCACCAAAAGAAAGGCATTTTACGGCAATCGTAGCCTGATCGTGGTAACAGGAAACAACCGCATCAAATTCACCCTCGAAGCCGCGCAAAAATATCGTATCGGGTGAAAACGGTCCGACAACATCGATACCAAACTTTTCACGGCAAACCTCAATAGCCGGAATAATTTCATCCGCTTCTTCATTGCCGAACATTCCGTCTTCAGAAGCGTGAGGATTCAAACCGGCAACCGCGATCTTTATTTTGCGTTTGAGCAGTGCGGATACCTTTTGCTCTGTGAATCTGATGAGGTCGACCAGTTTATCCGTTTTTATCAGTGCAATAGCGTTTCGAAGCGAAACGTGCGTCGAAAGCAGGACGACACATAATTTTCCGGCGAAAAAACTCATTGCAAAATCTTTCGTATCAGTAAGCTCGGCAAGGAATTCTGTATGTCCGGGATAATCATATCCTCCTAACGCAAGTGCCTTTTTGTTGATCGGTGCCGTGACGATCGCGTCAATTTTTCCGCTTTTCCAAAGATCGACTGCAGCCACGATGTATTCCGCTGAAGCTTTGCCGGCGATCTCAGATTCTATGCCTCGCGGAAATTCTTCACGCAGATTGCCCAGATCAATCACCGGGACCGCCAAATATGGACGATCCGGGTTCGCCGGCGCATCGGCGTCAAAAAGTTCGATTCGAACATCAATTTCTTCCGCAAGCTGCCGAAGAAAACGCAGGTCGCCGATGATCATTGGACGACAGACGTCTCGCTGATCGTTTTCCGAGATCGCCTTTAAAACAATTTCCGGTCCGATCCCGGCCGGATCACCTATCGTGATACCGACGTACGGCAAATTTTCCTTTGTGTGTGTATCTATTGGAGGTTTTTTACTGCTGTCTACATTCACAAAAGTTATCCTGAATAAACATTAAAAAAACCTTCAAAGTGTTAGTCTGCCTGTTTTCGAATAAACGTCGGAACGTCAAGATCCTCGCGTTTGTCTGAGTCCAACGGGCGGGGTACCGGCTGTGAAATAAAACCATTTGGGGTTGCGCGCGCTTCAGTATATGTTTCTTCCCTCAATTCGTTTGAGGCGACATTATTGTCAAAACCAGTTGCGATAACTGTTATTTTTACTTCACCTTCAAGACTTTCATTGTAAACCGTACCAAAGATTATGTTCGAATCTTCGTCCGCCTCATCATGGACAAGAGCGATGGCCTCCTCAATTTCATTGAGCGGTGTATTTTCTGAGCAGGTAATGTTTATCAACGCGCCTTTCGCACCCTTGATTGAATTTTCTTCAAGTAATTTGGAATCGATCGCATCTTTCATCGCTGCGATCGGGGCCCCTTCACCCTTTGCGTAACCAATTCCCATCAGTGCGACACCCATTCCCTTCATTACCGACTTAACATCGGCAAAATCCAGATTTATCATCCCGGGGATCGTGATCAGATCACTGATTCCCTGAACCGCTTGAAGGAGAATATCGTCCGCCCGTTGAAATGCCTCCTTTATCGAGATCATTTCTTCAACTTCTTTAAGCTTTGAATTCGGGATCGTGATTATTGTGTCAACACATCCGCGAAGTTCCGCCAGACCCTTCTCCGCCTGGGCCATCCTTTTTTTCCCTTCGACAAAGAACGGCTTTGTAACAACGGCAACGGTTAAAGCTCCCATTTCTGTCGCAAGCGCTGCAATTACGGGCGCTGCGCCAGTTCCGGTGCCGCCGCCCAATCCGGTCGTGACAAAGATCATATCGGAACCTTCGATCACGTCCATTATCTTTTCAGTGTCTTCAAGCGCCGCGTTACGGCCGATATTCGGATCCGCACCTGCTCCCAGTCCGCGTGTGAGTTCGCTTCCAAGCTGGATCTTCATGGGTGCCTTAGAATCGTTAAGAGCTTGTACGTCGGTATTTGCAACTATGAAATCGACGTGTTGGATCCCAGCCTCAATCATTCGGTTGACCGCATTTCCGCCGCCGCCGCCGACACCGATAACCTTTATTCTTGCCCCGGTAATTGGAGGTTCATCCAAATATATTTCTAATTTTTTCCCGTTCTGAAGACTTTCCGTATTCATTATTAATGCTTCCTTTAACCGTCTGATATTAATAGAACTTGTGATTGCGCGGGGATTATGTGATTTCAACCCATTTCAACAATATGTAGTGCCTTTGGGTGTGTAGCATACAACGATTAGGGGTTAAAAATCTAGTCGATATGTTAATTTTATCTAAATTTCCCGCGAAAATTTTCAAACCACTCCGCAACCTTTCTGGTTGGTGATCGACCGTTCGAATTCTGATCGCGAATTTGCGCGCGCAATGACGACATTGCGAGTCCGGTACTCACCGCCCATTCGGGACTTTCAAGCTCATCGATCAATCCACCAAACAATTCTTTTTGCGCGATCCCGACCCGCGTCGGCGCGTCAAACACCTGTTCTGCGATCTCAACGATCCCCTTTATTGCCGAACTTCCACCCGTCAACACTACGCCGCTCGAGATCTGTGCCTCGACCCTTGTTACTTCTCTTGCGATATGCTGAAGGAGTTCGATAGCTCGCGGCTGGAGAACGTCGCACAATATTTCCTTCGTCAACTGCCGCGTTTCAGTTCGCCCAACGGGTGTGATCTCAATTATTTCCTGCTTTGTTTCGTCGTCCATCAAAT
>JBGTEI010000083.1:0-7890 GCA_041747875.1 Pyrinomonadaceae bacterium
GTCGGCGTATTGTCCACGAGATTTCCCTGAAATTTTGTTTTTTGGGTAGCCCAACTTGAATTCTTGCTGCAGTAGGGAAGATTCGGTTTCGACGCAAAAACATTCGGGCCGCTTGGGCTCGCGCATTTTACGCTTGCCTGACCTGTTAAAAGTTCCTGAGAAACTCCGGACGCGTCCTTAACGAATACCTTACCCTGTGAATCAACTGTGTTAAGCGTAGTACCGGGTTTCCAGATGTCATTTACGATCTCACCCGCTGCGGTGACCCGCGAGTTCAAATAGATCCCCGCGGTATTATAAGCCGTAATAAAAAGGTTTCCGTTAGAATGCACGCGACCACCAAAAACAAAAAGCGGCGGGCGATTTAGTTCGAGGTCGTCCTCATAAAATGCACCAAACTGAAAAAGCGGGATCTTATCGTTAAAAAATTTTCGTTTGAGTTGTACCTCTACACCGCTATATTTATCGGTCGCGGTCGAGTTTATTTCCCATTCACTCCGCAGTGCATTTAACCCTTGAAACTGCTCACCGGTTACGACAATCGCCTGATCGTCTTTTGTTTTGTTGATGTCCTGAACGAAATCGTATTCGTTGCTAAAGCCATCCGGTACCTGCCCCTTGACCCTGTTAATGTCAGCGGTACTCGGATTTAACTTACCATCAAATATTTTATCGAAATTATGGGTTACGATTTCCAGACTCGCCTGAGATGCTTCAAATGCCCTTGTCTCGGAAGCATCATTTGAAGAAGCTACGGTTTCATTTGTTGTTCGAGAAACTGCAAGTGCGACGAAACCCATAAGCAGTATCATCACTAACAGTGCAATTACAATTGCCGAGCCTTTTTGCTTGTTTGCGGTTTCATTCGATTCTGTTGAAATTGTGACAGCTGATGGTTTTGTTGAATATGTTTTCATTAAATTACCTCTGAAATTTTAACCCACGTCGTATTCGAGATTCCGTGCACTAAAAGTACCGCTTAATTTGATCGTGATCGGTTCGTTTGTCTGATTGTCTCTTTCTGTCGACTGGACCTCGATCGTTACAGTGATTTGTCTGATAAGGTTGAAATCGTTAGGGGTGTCATCTACGTTGCCAGCTACCCCATCCGGTCCCGCCCCTGGATTGCTTGTAACAGTTCCATTCTCAAGAACATATGTGAACTGCAGATTTTTAACGTTATACGCGAGAGGGAGCTCCTGGATCTGCTCATCAAGTGGTTTTCCGGTGTTATTACCGTAAGTTATTCTAACTAGAGTACCGTCCTCCTTGACCTTGTAGCTTACCCAAAAGAAGCGCTTCATTGCAGAAAGCTGCCCGGTACAATTATCAATAATGGTAGTAGTACATTTGGTCAAAAGGCTTCTGTTTATTCCGTTGCCGTCGCGGGCCAAATTGATATCGAGCGGGTCGTTCGTGTCAAAGTCAACGTTTTTGCTGTTGATTATCGAAGAAGCCATAACCGCAACCTGAGTGGTATCGGCTTCAACGAGCAACAAGTCATAGGGTCTAATACTCGTAGTCGTTGATGCTCCCAGCTCCAGACGCGTAACAGAAGCGGCGCTTCCATTTTTCGATTTATTTATTGCGATGGCGTCACCGGCGTTATAATCCAGATCTCTGAACGCAAACGCGACAATATCGGTTTTGATCCCGCTGTTTCCCTGAAGATCGTTATCAAACAGATTGTCGCCTGCAATAACCGAGGTAAGAATATCCCGCTGATTGTCTACATCGGGTGGAAGGCCAAGCGTAGTGGAAAGAAACCCGTTCGGGACCAATGCTCCGGCCTGATGGTATCCGAGCCCTGCATTAAGCGCATCGCGTCCAATCAGGTGAACCGCAGCCCGGGCGTTTTTCAATACGTCCGTTCGAAAACTCGCTCGATTTCTCGACACTGTTCCTAGTGCCAACAAACCGTATATAGAACTTGTTACGATCAGAAATATCACGATCGCTATGAGTAATTCTATTATTGTAAACCCAAGATCGGATGTGCGGACAAGGGATAGTCTATCGTCTTTATATATTGCGTTGCGCATTGATTTTTTCGCCATATTAATAATTGGTAATCAGAGTTGAAACCACCTCGTCGCGCGAATACCCGTTTAGGAAAAAGCGAATTGATACGGTGATCCTTCGTCGCGTGATCGGATTTGGCGGCGAAGGGCGCTCCGCGTCCTGAACGTCGGCGATCGTGATTCGTCTAAGATATGAATTGTAAACGGGACTTGAATTTGTAGGTCTTCCCGAAACAATGCAAGACCCACCTTCCGGACACGCGTCATCCGCAGTCCCGGCAACTCCATCCCAGCCATTTTCTTCGCGTATCGGTGCCCAGCCATTTAGGAAGATCCCCTTATTTTGGCCATTTACCATGTTGGTTCCAACATTTCCGATGGAATCCCAACCTTCGATCGTACCCGGCCGCTCTATATCTCTTGCAGAAATTATTGATTCGATAGTCGAGAGTGCCATTTGTTTTGCGATGATGCGCTGTTCAGTTTCATAGGAACGCATCAAATTCGCTGTCAGCGCAGAGGCGAGAGCGAGAACACCGACCAATAGGATAACGATTGCAATCATCACATCGATATATGAAAAGCCATCTTCGGTTCGATCAGTTTGTTTAGTTTTTCGCATCATTTTCTTTGGGGGAATAAATCGCGTTCATCACTTGGTTCTAACTTAAGGGGTTGGCGAACCTGCTGTGCCGCCATTCGTATGCCCACCATATGAACCCGTCAATCGAGAGTCTTCCCATTTTCCCGATACATCCGATTTTGGATTAAATTCCCAAAGTCTGATCGAACCGGTAGTGCCGATCGTCGTGATTGCACGCGCAACCAAAAATGACTCTGTTGATTGGCTTTGTGGGTCGGACTTTGTCCATACATGGAGCGTTGATCCGACATTGAGTGCACCGGCGCCCGTCGGGTTGTTTCCCGCGTCGACGATCGCCCCGCTGCTTTGAAATCGTATTGTCGCTACCTGATGCGCATTACTTGTCGGGTATGAACTCAATTTAAAATTAGTGGTTGGAACCGGAAAAGGCTCCGGTGGATTGTTGGCAATCTCAAGTGGCTTCTCGCCGATCGTTATTACCGACGGGTCCGGAAGGGAAACCCTTCGAATCAATACATCATCCGTTGCGGTGGTGGGTGAATTTTCATCGATCAGCTCGATCGCATTTTTTGTTCGATCGATCTCAACCCTCATTGTCTCGCGCTGCGTCAGCGAACGTTGGCGTGCTTCCTGCATAACATCGATAATCGTCAACGCAACGTCATCGGCTTTGTAGAGTTTTTGCGTACTGTTTAAATAGAAAGCAACAGCTCCGGACATAATCGAGATAATCGTTAACGTGATCAGTAATTCGATAATCGAAAAACCCATTTCCTGTTCTCGTTCTATCCTTTGACCAATGTTTTTCATTCCCAAATACTCCATCATTCTCAATCCTCAAGTTTGATAAGCCGTTAGCAACGTTTATTGTCACTATAAATTTGCGTCGAGATAAAACGTTCAGCCTATCTCGGCGAGTATATTAAATAAACAAACAATCGTCAACAAGTTTCAAAAATGTTTAACATTAATTTAACACTGATTATTCAAGTGATTCCTTTCAAAAGCAAATCTTTTTGTATAAAATCGGAAGATATTGCAGAGACGCCTGTGAAAAAGATTGTTTAATGGCTAATAAAACTGAAACAGACAATAAAAAAAGCTTTTCGGCGGATTGGCTTGTTCAAGGTGTCCTTACAAAACTTGGAGATACATTTGATCGCCTCACGGGCAGGGGCTGGAATCCTTCAAGCGGTCTAGCGACTAGTAAATTAACTGAAAAGCTAAAACTGTTGTTAGATTCGGAGGTCAAGGATCTTGGAAAAGAGGGTAAGTTTGTTCCGCATGTTATAACGCTGAAGATACAATGGGGAAAATTTTCAACAGACTCAGAAAAAGATCTGCGAAAACTCGAATACGAGCTGCATGCCTCAGCCATCGACCACATAAATGATAGGCTTTACCACACTTACGCCCCGATAAGTATTGAAATTCAGACAGATTATTTCACCGAAGGCGTTCGATTGCTTGGGAGTTTTGGGCAATTTGCGGAGAGCGGTGAAGACGAAGCCGTGGTAAATGTTACCATTGCGAATCTTGGCAGCGCAGCATCGCCGGCGAATTGCAAAATTTCCGTGGTCTTAAATGAAAAAGAGGTTGAGCAGAAACTGAGTACTTTTGTCGCCACATTTTTCGAGAATGGAAAGGAGCGGGTTGTCAGTTTGGACTTCATTGCAAATAAAAGGATCAGCGTTGGGCGCTCAAAAGAGAACGGATTGGATATAGATGACGGAAGCGTGTCAAAGATCCATGCGTCGCTTGTTTTAGGACCACAGAAGGAACTTATGGTAGCAGATACGGGGTCAACGAATGGAACATTCGTTGATGAACGGCGTATCGCTTATGGGAAGGCGATACCCGTTGCGGAAAATTCTGGAATAAAATTTGGAACTGTATTGGTAGAATTCGAAAGGGTCGGTAAATTGGGCGGAAGCCAAAAAGAATCGGATATTCCGCCGACCGAAGCTTCTGTCGAGATCGCCGAGAGGAACGCGGATCTGGTGCCTGCTCCAACCGAAGTGTTTGAATCAGAATCGCGTGAATATATGGATTCCGGCAGCGAAATGCGAAAAGACGATGAAGTGAATTCACGTGAATTCGAAAATACGATCGCTGGTGAGATCGAGATTTCGAGAATTTCAGAGTCAAGTGACAACGAAGAGCCGGAAAAAAAATTGGACGGAACACAAGACTGGGAAATTTGATAAATGCTGCTATTTCTTCTGCAAATTGACTGGGAAAGCTTACGACCCGAAAAGCTATTTGGCGTTCAGGTACTTGAGCGAACGCCGGCCGGACTGACCGTAGCATATTTGATCGGCGTGGCCGTGCTCGTCTTTTTATTATTTTCAACCTTTATCGGCAATTTTAGCCGTCCAAAGTTTAATTTTGAACTTGATCTCCCAAAAGAAGTTAAGAAGAAGCTCAGTTCGACAGCAACAAATCGGAGTCTTCGAATGTGGCAGTTCGTTTTCTTCGCATTGGCTTTTTCTGTATTTGGATACCATATTTATTGGACGTACTATGCCGACGAGTACAATGACCAGTTTCAGGCATTGAGTTACAAAGATCTTCGATATCGCAGAACTACAGCGGCGAACTTGCGTGGATGGTTACTTGACCGGTCGGGGAAACTTGGGAATGCTCTCGCCTATTATGAGGTTGGCAAAAGCGGTGAAGTGGAACGCGGATATGCACTTGATCGCGAAATGGCACACCTTCTCGGTACTGAAAGAGGTACTCCCGGCCTTGAACGAACGATCTATCGAAAGAATTCGGATCCGATGCCTGAAGCATGGGACGTTTTGACAAAGATCAAAAGTGTAAACGAAGAGCAGAAAGACGTAAGGATCACAATAGACCGGGATCTGCAGGCTTTTGTAGCTGAACAATTGAACGGTAAGAAAGGCGCAGTCGTCGTCATGAATCCGCAAACCGGTGAATTGCTTGCGATGTACTCAAATCCATCTTTCAGCCTCTCCGAAGCGCAAACTTTGGACGATTGGTTAAAGTTAGAAGGTAATTTGCGCGATAAACCGCTTCTCAATCGCGCGCTTCGTGAGTATTACGTACCGGGTTCGACATTTAAGACCTTTACAATGCTCGCCGCATTTCGAGGCGGACTGCAAAACACGATTTTAACAAGTAAGCCTGAAGGTTATATCCCATTTCGCGGTTCGCGCGCCATCTTTGATGCGGTGCCGCCTTGTGAGCCGCCGTATGGGTGTACAAGCTTGAATATTGCTCAGTCTTATGAGGCCTCTTCGAACCAATATTTTTCGCAGATGGCGGTTAAATTAGGACGCAATCGTATCGCAGATATGGCCCGGAATCTTTCGATCGCGGCGGTCGAAACACCGGGAGATGCGCTGAGGGCACAATTTTTTCCGGATATATGGAACACAAGTGATCCAAAGATCGCAAGTTCGATCGCGCCGCGTCAATCGACGATCGTCACGGGCAAAAATATCTCAGCCTATGATATTGCACTTGAGGGGATGGGTCAGGGTTATGCCGGGCAAATGACACCTTTTCAAATGGCGCTGGTTATTTCCGCAGCGTCGAATTTGCAAGGCAGACTTATGAGACCAAAGATCGAATATGATCAGCCGCCGAGAGCATACGCCCAGGTTGTTTCGCCTCAACAAGCCGCACAAATAAGGCAGATAATGGCGCTTGTTACTGAAGGCGGCGGGGGGACAGGAACGCGGGTTTTTGCGGGAGTAAGAGCCGCCGGAATTCGAACCGGCGGAAAAACCGGAACGGCAGAGAAGCAGGCGCTCGTTTATGACGCAAAAACAGGAAAGCTGAAAACAGTTAAGAAGAAACGACGAAATTCGGAAGGGAAACTTGAAGAATACGATGCTCCGGTCACGTATGTACGCATCGATAGTTGGTATGTGTCGGCAGCTCCAATTGAGAATCCTCAGGTTGCGATCGCGGTAGTCGTCGAGGGAGGCGGATATGGTGCGAAAACGGCCGCGCCGATCGCTGCAAACGTTGTTATGAAGGCGCGTGATCTTGGTCTTCTTGGTGATAAATATACGCCTAAAGTTAAAACCGCCACGCCGCCGAAAGGTACAAAGAAGAAACGTTAGTCAGATTTTAATCGATGAAAAGTAGAGTATCATCACACTTTTTTATTTTGCTCCTGATCGTCGGATTATCGTCGATCTCGCATTATTCCATCTATTATGGAGCTTTGATCCGCGGTTATGAGGCTTCGGGACTCACTGCAGTTCGGAATCTGATCTTACTTACTATCCTTGCAATTCTACCTGTTTTTCTTGGAAAAGTTTTCAAATATAAAGGAAACTGGACCCTTTATACCTCAATAGTACTTCTTTTTTCGATAGGCCTGACGGCGCAGTTTCGGCTTTTTAGCGATCCTGAATATATTTCGAGGAAGGATAAAGCTGAGGCGCGACAGGCGAAAATAAAAACGATACAGCAGCATTACATTCAAGAAAATTATTCCGCCGAGAAAAAACGAATAATGGGGCTCGAAGCGACGCCTCCTTCTCCGGTCGATCTCTCAAATGAAACACCGCGTGCATCGGGAATCACCTTAGATGAGGTTATGTTTTCCGGAAAAACTTTGATACCGCTGTTTGCGATATTTTGTTTTTTGGCAGCATTCTTTCTTACGAGGGATGAAAGGGTCTTGCTAATGATGCAGAAAAACGGCTTTTTGATCGTTTTGCTGACGCTCGTTCCACTGCTTTTTGCCGCCGTTACGTCACGGGCCGGAAAGTCGATCGGGAATATGACACCGTGGGAACTTGCGAAGATACCATTTTTGATCGGCTTTGCGGCGATTCTTGCCGTGCTGTATAAGAACCTCGCCCGAACGTACTGGGGTGTTCCGCGTGCAAAAGACGTTGTGCCGTTGGTATTTATGGCGATCCTTCCGTTTTTCCCGTTTTTTGTCCTTAAAGATTTTGGACAGATGATGGTTTTTAGCTCCGTTTACGTAACACTATATTTTATTGCGGTACGGAGATTCCCCCAGCGATTTGTTTTGATCGGAAGCGTTGTTTTGCTCGCAAGCGTACTCGTCGTCAGTGCATTACCTGAAAAAACGCAGGAAAATATTCCTCTTCTTCCAACGCTGGCGAGACCTGTCAAAAAAGTACTGCCCGACCGAATTCAGCAGCGGTTTCATTTATGGCTGGATGGATTCAACCGTGAGTGCATATTATACAAGAGATAACTGTTGGAATTCCGGTGATGAAGCACTGATTTCTCTGACAAAAAATAATTCAC
>JBGTEI010000084.1:0-3151 GCA_041747875.1 Pyrinomonadaceae bacterium
CGCTTATTTTAGTCGCTTTTAATTAGTTGCTTTCATAGCGGACTCAGCAAAAGCGGTTTTTCTCATTTACTGTTTCAGCAGGCTGAAACTGTTGGAATGGGTGGGATCTTTATTCAAATGGCCCTCGACCGAATTAAAAAAAAGAGTTTGTCGCTCACCCCCTCACGAGCGGAGATCTCTGGAAAATTTCTGCGTGTTGGAAACGAAAACTTCTACGTTCGTGGGGTTACCTACGGAACGTTTTGTCCTAATCAGGAAGGCTACAATTTTCCACCTTCTGAAATCGTAGAATTCGATTTCGCATCAATGGCCTCCTGCGGGTTTAATTCTGTACGGACCTACACCGTGCCTCCTCGTTCACTTCTCGATATTGCTGAAAAACATAAACTTAAAGTTCTTGTTGGATTGCCATGGGAACAGCATATTACCTTCCTCGACGATGCGAAGATTGTTGCTGAAATCGAAGATAAAATTCGAGAAGGGGTAACGATGTGTGCCGGACACCCTGCGGTTTTGGCGTTTTCGCTAGGCAATGAAATACCGGCTCAAATTGTTCGTTGGTACGGTAAATCCCGGATCGAAGCATTTCTTAAACGACTCTATCAAATTGGAAAATCAGTAGATCCAGCCGCCCTGTTTACATATGTCAATTACCCGACTACCGAGTACCTTGATCTTTCATTTACAGATTTTGATTGCTTTAATGTTTATCTCGAATCAAGAGAAAAATTGGATGCATACTTAAAACGGCTCCATAACCTCCTTGGTGATCGGCCGTTGCTCACTGCAGAAATAGGATTGGACAGCCTTCGGAATGGGACCGAGCTACAAGCCGAAACGCTGGATTGGCAAATTGAGGCGGTATTTTCGAGCGGTTGTGCCGGTGCATTTATTTTCGCCTGGACCGATGAATGGTGGCGTGGTGGTTGCGAGATCGAAGATTGGGATTTTGGATTAACTACCCGGGATCGGAAACGCAAACCCGCACTTGGAAGTGTTTCTCGATCGTTTAGAGAAGTTCCGCTTCGAAAAAGACAAATATCCCCCAAAATATCGGTTGTTTGCTGTTCATATAACGGATCGTCGACGATCAAAGATACTCTTGACGGATTAATCGAACTCGATTACCCGAACTATGAAGTGATTGTGGTTAACGACGGTTCGACAGATGGAACGACCGATATCGTCGAAAAATATCCTTTTAGATTGATTAGCACTGCTAATTGGGGGTTGAGCAACGCAAGGAATACCGGTTTAAGCCATGCCGATGGTGAAATTGTCGCTTATATAGATGATGACGCCTATCCTGATAAGAACTGGCTGAAATATTTAGCGCACGCATTTTCGACCAGTGATCACGCAGGAATTGGGGGGCCCAATATTCCTCCCGCCGGCGACGGAATTATTGCTGAAAGTGTCGCGAATTCGCCGGGTGGTCCGATTCACGTTTTACTAACTGATGATATAGCAGAACATATTCCTGGGTGCAATATGGCATTTCGTCGTGATGCATTGATTGATATCGACGGGTTTGACCCGCGATTTCGGGCAGCGGGTGATGATGTAGACATTTGTTGGCGAATTCAAGAATCAGGAAGAACGATCGGTTTTCACCCGGCTGCGGTCGTATGGCATCATCGTCGGAATTCGGTAAAAATGTACTGGCGTCAGCAAAAGGGTTACGGTAAGGCAGAGGCATTGCTCGAAGAAAAATGGCCCTCAAAATACAACTGTTTGGGACACCTTTCGTGGGGTGGAAGGATTTATAGCAAAGGGCTTACCCAACCCCTGGATTCCGGTAATGATTTGATCTTTCACGGGAGTTGGGGGAGTGGTTTGTTTCAATCGGTATATAAGAGCGTTCCGCTTTCTTACGCCTTGATTCCATTGATGCCGGAATGGCTTCTGATTGTCGGCGGACTTGTATGTCTTTCGCTGACCGGATTAGTTTGGAATCCACTGTTGGCCGTTGTACCGCTCGCGATATTTTCCATCGGTGTTTATTTGCTGCAAGTTTTTATCAGCGCGTCAAAAGCGGTCTACCCGACCCCTCGTTCAAATATTTTCGAAAGAATATTTAGGTTCGGAGTAACCGCACTTTTGCATTTTCTTCAACCGGTGGCGAGACTTTGGGGCAGAATCTCGCACGGATTGACGCCGTGGCGTAAACGTGGAATTCGCAAGATAATGCCAGGCTTTTTGATTCCGCGAAACAGAACATTTCTGAGGTGGACGGAGAATTGGGGTTCATCAACGGACTGGCTTGAGCAGATTGAGAAACGGCTTCAGAGTTTTAGGATCGGTGTTCGCCGTGGAGGAGACTTTGACAGATGGGATCTTGAAACAGGAACCGGGCTTTTTGTTTCGGTACGAGGTTTATTGACGATTGAAGAGCATGGTGGGGGGGCGCAATACCTTAAATTTAAATGTAAACCACATCTTTCACGGTTTGGATTGATATTCGTAGGTGTGTTTGGAATCCTAAGCCTTTTAGCAAGCTTGGATAATTCTTATATCATATCTGCAGTTCTGGGGATTATTGCGTTATCCCTGGTTTGCCGAACACTCTTGGATTTGGCGGTTACGGGATACAATTTTTCGCGAGGGTTTTTCGAAGCCGAGGTTGCGACTGCAATGAACCTGGAAGATCAAGCTGAATATAGTTCGTTTGATGGTTTTCAGTCAATACCAGAGTTAGCGCAGGCGGCGGCGGCGGGCGTTGTGGCATCCGCCGCGAACAAAACGATTAGAAAGCAGGATTCACGGAAAAGGGCGTTAAAAAATTAATACAATGAACAATCTTCATTAAATTAATGGTTTATTTGCAAAGTAATACCGATTCGTTTACGAGCATTGCGACCTCAATGGTAAAGCGATCTCGGTTACTTTCGCGGTGATTAGGAGCTACAGTTTTACTGTATTGAGATTAGATGATTCGGATGCAGAAGGAACGAAATTACCTTCGCGTTGATATGTTGATGCTAACGACTGAATGAAAAAACTGCGAATCATTGTTGGCGGATATATGGGCTTGTTTCCCTTGGGCGGGGTAGCATGGGATTATGTCCAATATCCTCTCGGATTAGCGGATCTCGGTCACGATGTATTTTACATCGAAGACACAAGGCTTTATCCGCTATACCAAAAACAT
>JBGTEI010000085.1:0-2224 GCA_041747875.1 Pyrinomonadaceae bacterium
CTTTTCGGCAAGCGCTGCGATACCCCATTCGCGAAATCCGTGAAGTAAAACTTCGGTATCAGTTTGGCTCTTAAACGAATAACCTTTCGACTCGAGTTCACTGCGGAGCGTCAAAAAATTATAGATCGCGCCGTTAAAAACGATACCGGTCTTTCCGTCCGGAGAGATCATCGGTTGGTGACCCGCCGTGCTGAGATCAAAGATCGATAATCTCCGGTGTCCTAAAGCAGCGCCCTGCCAGTATTCTTCTCCTTCGTCATTCGGACCGCGGTGTTTCAAAGCTTCCAGCATAACGCCGAGCTTTTTTTTAACCCGAGTTTGATCCTGATTTCCTACGATTCCGGCAATTCCGCACATAAACTTTTTAACTGAAAACTTAGACGGCTTTGTACAGTTTTAGCGTCTCTGAAACCTGTCTTGAGGTAGAAAATTCCTTGTTGATGCGCCTTCTTCCGTTTTCTCCAAATACTTTGGCTTTTTTCTCATCAGCTAATAGTTCACCGATTCGAACGGCGAGCTGTTTATCATCATTCGATTTGACTAAAAAACCTGTTTCTCCTTCAACGATCGCTTCTGCTGCACCGCCAACGTCGGTTGCTACGACCGGTTTTCCCGCATACATATATTCCAATATTGAATTCGAAAAGCCCTCGGCCGTTGAAGTCAGCGTACACACGTATGAAATTGCTAGAAGTTCGGGAATCAAACTGCACCGACCGATAAAATGTGTTTGCTCCGCGATATTATTTTCCGCGGCAAATTTCATAAGGGGTTCCTTTCTATCTCCTTCACCGGCAAAAACATAATGAGCTTCGGGGTAATGATCTTTAAGATGGACCGCGGCGCGAAGAAGCATTTCCTGATTTTTAACGTCGTGACGAAGATTTGCGATCTGTGTAATAAACTTGATCTTTGGCTCACTTGGCAGCCCGAGCAGATTACATATGTTTCTGCGATCTTTTTCTCTCGGCGTTAATCGTTCGGCGTCAAGTCCATTATATACAACATTTATCTTTTCCGCCGCAACTCCGCTTTTTATCAGATAACTTTTAACAGCACCCGAATTTGCGACTACGCGATCCGCAATTTTGAAAATATAACGTTCGATCCTTTTTTGCATCGGGCTTCGAACTCCCTCAGTTTCGCGCTTTGACGCAATTTTCAGATGCACACCCGCGAGCTTTGCAGATAGTATCCCAAAGATATTTGTATAAAAATCATGTGTTTGGACAATATCGATGTTGTTTTTCTTCAGCAGATCGCTGCATCTTCTTGTTTCTCTTATGAAATTTAGGTCAAAGAAACTGTTCAGACGAAACTCAGGAATTTCAGTGATCCCGGCTTTTTCGAGTTCTTCAAGCAAAACTCCATCTTTGTTTAGCGTTGCGGTAAAGATCTGATGTTCGCCATTCTCTAATAAGAGCTTCGTCAACTGCACAGCCTGGCGTTCCGATCCGCCCTGATGAAAACTCGGTATAAATTGGAGAACATTTTTGCCCATTTAAGTATTGTAAGCGCAATTAGTCCACGAACGTATTATTGTTGTTGGATAAGTTCATAACAGGCTGGGATCGCCCCGGGGGTATTAAGAATACGCCAGGGATCATTATAAATCGGTCGGTGTTTTCAAAATATAAGAGGTTGGTTTGTTTTGGGGAAGCGAAACGCTAAAGATCTCGTTTTCAGTTCTGACGTGAAGTTTGTTTCCAAAACGCCTCGCGGTCGCATATTCCACTTCCTTCGGGTGCTGGATCACGACTCTCCCGTTAAGCGAAAAATTGTTTCCGTCGAGCATCACAAACTCTTCCGGCAATTGATCGCCCGAACTCAGACGCGCCCAAAGGAAACGAAAGTCTGTATCGAAAAACTCAGTTCGGATCATTTCTCCTTCCCCGTCCGCAAATACAAAAAGATCTTGATAATCGCGGTAATTTATCACAAAAGCTCTTCCTCCCGGGACGTTTGTTTCGACAACGCGAGGATCTTCAAAACCCTTTTCGTGCGGGAGCATAAAAGTAAAAAACTCCTGCGGTCCGATCCCATTTGAAAGATACTGTAAAAACGGCGCATTCTCACGGCTGCCGTAAGATCCGGATGACCAGCCTTCTTTTTTCCCCCACATACCGTTATCGCCAAACGTAAACAGATCCAATCCGGGATCGCCATTTCCCGATTCGACAACGTGTTTGTTTCCATCGCCGTCACATGAGATAACCGGTTCCCG
>JBGTEI010000086.1:0-2664 GCA_041747875.1 Pyrinomonadaceae bacterium
TGCAATATCATTCCGAACTTCTTCGGCGTATTTGCTCTCACCGAGATCGGACCGGAACTTTTTCTCGTCCAAGCCGATCTGTTTTGCAAATCTAACCAAAGATTCAGTATCAAGCGAATCCTGATGTTTGTAAAGCAGTTCTTTATATTCAAAAAACTTACCTTGATTATTTGCCGCATTTGCAGCAACTGCAGCGGCAAATGCATTTTCGTGGATTCCTTCAAGAGGGAAATCGCGAATTACAAATCGGATCCGTGTACCATATTCAGCAATTACCTTTTTAAGCACGGGATAAACCGCAGCACACGCCGGACACTCGAGATCTGTAAACATCACTACCGTAACCGGCGCATTTTTATCTCCCTGAGAAGGATCATCGTCGGCCGAAATAACCTGTATAAACGGAGCCGGAGTTTTTAGGAAAAACTTTACGCGATATTTTTCATAAAGTCGTTTTGTCAGGATCGAATGCAAACGCTCTTGCTCCTCATCCGAATAATCCTTCATCTTGTTTGTGATCTCGCGCGCGATCAGCTCACTTGGCGCAATTCCATATCCGATCGCTTCTTCGGTCAAAAGCGCAGCCTCAACCGATTGATTTAATGACGCGGAAACCTCGTCATATATATTGGCCTCATATTCATACAAGACAAGTGCATTTTTCTCTGCGAAATCTTTATAGGTTATTGTCCTGGTTCCAACCGTTGCTACAACATCAGGCGGAATCAGCCTTTCAGCATTAATATCTTTTTGGTAGGAAATAACGTGGGCGGTTTTAAGATTCGCGACAAAGTCCTGATATGCCCTTTTTTCGGGTTCCTGCCTTAGATATTCGACGATCTTAGGGCGAACCTGAGTGAGTGTCATATTTTCCAGATCCGCCTTATTTGCATCGTAAACTGCTTTGATCTGAGCATCCGATGGATCCGGGACCTTTTTATAAACCGAAGCAACGATGAATTCATCGACATTCATTTTGTTTTCCGCAGCGCCGACTTCAAGCAAAACGCTTTCGATCTGCCGGTCAAGCAAAGCCTTCTTTGCATTTGCCATCGTTGCCGGAAGCGCGATCCAGGCCTTTGAGATATCCGGCGAAAGATCCTGAGCCGTAAAACTTCGCAGGGTTGAAGTCGCTAAAACCTCGGTCGGAGTTTGCGCGAAGGCTGAAAAACCGGCGCACAAAGTTAAAGTAAAAATTAAGATCGCTCTCATAGATCGTTTACCTTTTATAAAATATCAAGCCTGTGCCGAAAAGCTGTCGGAAAAACGCATTAGTTCTTTGGGAATTCTGACAGCTTCGGATTCGATCGGTTGACCAAATATTTCAGCGTGAAATATCTTAGCAAGAATTTCTGCACCGTCTACAATTCTAGGTGCAGGTCTTGAAAAATAGCTCGTCGCATCAAGCGCCCAAACGTTTCCATTTTTGACCGCCGGGATCTCGCGCCAATTTGCAGGGAATTCCGTGTTTTTGATCTGCCGAATAATATCTTCAGTATAATAACCGCAAGGTATTAAGACCATAACATCGGGCTTTGATTCAAAAATACTTTGGTAGGTTGTAGTTACGGATCTCTCTCCGGCGTTTCCTAGAAGACAATTTCCACCCGCGATCTCAACTTGTTCGGGAACCCAATGACCGGGTGAGAATGCCGGTTCGAGCCATTCGAGCATAAAAACGCCTGGTCGATCTTCAATATCACGCGTTTTTTCCCGAATCCTCTCCAGCCTGCTTTCCAGACCTTCGATTAACTCTTCAGCTTTTTCAGAAACGCCGCAAAGTTCTCCGATGGTTCTGATATTCTCAAAAACATCCTCGATCGTATTTGGTTCGAGCGAAACGACTTGCGCGTCTGCGACGTACATTTTTGCTGCCTTTTTTACCGTTTTGTAACTCACAGCACAAACATCGCATAGTTCCTGCGTTAAAATGATATCTGGTTTTAGCTCTTGCAGCAGATCGGTATTTAGATCGTAGATAGAACCGTGTCCGTCAAGCTGCGAACGGACGGCATGATCGATCTCTCTGCTTGACATCGTTTCGTGCGAAATTCTGCTTGCGGTCAAATGCGGAAGATGTGTAATCGCAGAAGGGAAATCACATTCATGCGTGATCCCAACGAGATTTTCTTCCAAACCCAGAGCACAGATTATTTCTGTCGAAGATGGAAGAAGCGATGCGATTCGGAGATCATTTTTCATAAGTAAACACGAAAATGGGGGTTTGTTAAAGAGAGTTTCGTTGTTAAAATTGTATCAAAAGGAGTTTGAAATGTCAGAACAAAAAGAATTTCGATTTAATGGTGCGGTTGACCATTTGGCTGTAAAGTGTGAAAACCTTGAAGAAAGCGTTGAAGAATGTAAACGGTTGGGTTTTACTGTCGAAACGGTTTATGAAGATTGGGCGATGATGCGAGATCCAAATGGCTTTGGGCTTGCGCTTCTTCCTCCGGATTCAAAACACCCGCCTCATATCGGGCTTAAGGTCGATACTATGGAAGAACTCGAAGCCGCGGCAGCAAAAGAAAAGCGCCCTATCAAACCGCATCGTGATGGAACGTCGTCGTTTTATACAAAGGGAATTGGGGACAAGGTGGTCGAGGTGATCTACTACCCGCCTGATTATGATGGATAAGTGAAAGTAGCGCCATCGGCCCGATGGCT
>JBGTEI010000087.1:0-4084 GCA_041747875.1 Pyrinomonadaceae bacterium
GAGGGAACTTTGCGCAAAGAATTTGCGTCATCAATCGGTGAGAATGCCGTACACGGTTCGGACTCCGAGGAAAATGCAGCGATAGAAATATCGTATTTCTTTAATAAACTTGAATTAGTTTAGCTAAAAGGCTATAAATTCAGGAATTAGTAATATCAATTCCGGATCTCAATTTTCGGCGGAAATTGGGATCCGGCAAACTAAAAATAGAAAAAGTAAGGACAAACGACGATGAAAAAATGCCCGACTTGCGATAAGACCTTTGAAGATTCCCTGAAATTTTGTCAGGCGGATGGCACGCCCCTGGTTGATGACAAACCTCCGGTCGATCCGTATGCGACGATGGTTGGAAATCAAGCTGATTTTCAGATCCCGCCGAAAGAAGAACCGAAGGAATCCGTTCCATCAGTTCCGGAAACCGTTGATTCGCAAGAGGATTCAGGTGATGTCTTAGAAGTTCCGGAAGACGAGATCGACATGATGAAGACGATGGTTGCAGGAAAGGAAACCGCCGGGAGCATTAAAGTGGATCTTCCGGACGGTGACCTGGAACTTGAGTCAGATGACTTGACCGCAGAAACTGCACCTCCGATGCCGGAGCCACCAAAGTTTGCGGATCCGGATGTCTCGCCGCCGGAATTTACCGGAGTTCTGGAAAAGCCCGAAGAAGATGAAGTGCCCGAAGAAGTAGAAGTACCGGACGAACCCGATGTTTCGGAGGTGGTTAGCGTGGCGAAAGATACGCCACCGCCAAGTCCGTTTACTCCGCCTGCAGCGGAAAGAACGAAACCTCGCGAGGTAAGCGGAGAATTGACAGATAAACCGTCGATCCCTATCCCATCACCGTTTGATATGTCGATGCCCCCTGGGTATGCACCGCCGTCGACACCGCCGTTTGATCCGACCGAGCCTGTAAAAGCTGAAAAAGTAGGGGCTTCTCCCGCTCGATTTGATGCACCAAAGCATGAACCGGTTCAGGCAGATGCCTGGTCACCACCTCCGTCGCCCGTTGAAGAATGGAAAGGACAAGAGATCGGTGAAAACACGCCTTTTGACACTCCGCCCGTTGGTGCGGCAGGCACAAGTCAAACATTAGCGATCGTGTCGTTGGCATTGGGTGCTTTGAGTTTGCTCTGCGGGTTTGGGTTGTTGACCGGAATACCGGCAATTATTACCGGGTATATGGCTAGAAATAAGGTAAAGGATTCGCCGGGTGAATATGGAGGCGCGACACTGGCCCTTATCGGAATGATATTGGGCGTTTTAGGAACGATCATTATCACGGCGGTGACGATTCTGTATGTCGTGTTGATCGTTATGGCATCCTAACTTTGAAACAGTTTCATATTTGAGCCCGCCATTGGATAGAGGCGGGCTTTTTAGTTATAATTCTGACACCAACTTTTTGAGGAAAATATGTCAATAATCACCGATGTAATAGAGTCAACGAAAGCCGTAATTAAAGGAATGAAGATCACACTTTCTCAGATTCCTAAGGAAAAGTGGACAGTACAATATCCGGATGAACCCGTGACCGTTCAACCTCGCTACCGCGGGCAACATTTACTTCACGTTGATGAAAACGGAAAGGAAAAGTGTGTTGCTTGTTATTTATGTGCCGCAGCCTGCCCTTCTGACTGTATTTATATCGAAGCAGTCGATGACCCGAGGCCCTATGAGGAAAGAGTTGGCCGCGACGAACGCTATGCCAAAGTCTATAACATTGACTATGGTCGCTGTATTTTCTGCGGATTCTGTGTTGAAGCCTGCCCGAAAGATGCGATCACCCACGGTTACAATTTTGAACTTTCCGTTTACAATCGCGCAGACCTCCTAAAAACGAAAGATGATCTTTTGATCACCAAGCAGAAACAATCTAAGAATTATCGCGTCGCACTTTCTGCGGAAGACGTGGATTCTGAATTTAAGGAAGTATAACGCTCGAATTTTCGAGATACTTTGTGCCGGGCTTTTTGTGGACACTTCTAACTTACCGCCTACTCAGAAAGGTCGAAATTATGAAATTCCCGCGATTGGTTTGCGGGAATTCGCTGGTTTACGCCGTGATGATGAAAAGCTAAATCCGTTTGATCTTGCCCGTTATGCCAAGTTGTTAGTCGTCTCTTTTGATCAGATCGAAGCCCTCCTATCTCCGGAAGCAAAGCAGCAATTGATCGGAAACGGTAAAAACGATTGGTCAGGAGGGGCATGTTCGCAAACGCTTCCTGACGGAAAAAAACTAATTATTCTCAACCCTACACACGGAAAGAATCGTCAAAATGCGACGTTGATGGAAGAAATTTGCCACGTATTTTTTGGCCACAAACCAAGTCGGCTTTCGATCGAAACAAAAGATGCGAAAGGGAATATCCGGGCACGTGACTATCACGCCGAGATCGAGGAACAAGCCTATTCAGTCGGCGCAGCGGCACTTGTTCCATATTCGGCCTTGAGAAGATTTACGGAAGACGGAATGACATCCAGAGACATTGCAGGACATTTTGATGTAAGCTATCAACTTGTTGAATACAGAATGAAAGTTTCAAGGCTTTGGAAAACCTATCTTGCGGTTCAGAGTTTGAAAACGGGCATTTAGGAATAACGATGGAAAACGAACAAATAATTGAGGAAACCGACAAAAGTTCGAAGCCTGATGAGCGCTTGACCGTTGTTGATAAGCTTAGGATGCTTCTTGATGTAACGAAAACGATCAGCCGGTCGATGGAATCTGAGGAAGTTTTAACGGTGCTGATGGATACTTTAGGATCGCTTATCCCTTATGACGCAGCCGGTATATATCTTATCGAGCACGACGAGAATGCGGAAAGTCCGTATATATTTAAATCGAAGGTTATTCGGGGATACCGGATAAGTTTTGAACAAATCGAACCGCGTCTAAGGCTTGGTGAAGGATTTATAGGATATGTTGCTCAAACCGGCAAATCGCTGATCTGCGCGGATGTTTCGAAAGACGACAGATATTTTCCGGCCAGAATGCGGACGAAATCTGAGCTCGTTACGCCGATAGTTTCAAACGATAAGGTGATCGGAGTATTTGATCTTGAAAGTGACGATCTTGACGCATATGACGATGACGATCTCGCGATCCTAGAAATGCTTGCGTCACAAGTAGCGATAATAATAGAAAAGGCAGAGCTTTATAAACAGCTTGTTGAAAAGAAGCGGATCGAGGCTCAGCTTGAAATTGCGCGAGAGGTACAGCTTGAACTTTTACCGGATGGCGATCCGGTATTAAAGGACTTCGATATGAGTGCGTATATTTTCCCGACGGAGGAAGTTTCGGGGGATTATTACGATTGGTTCAAAGTATTTGATGATCAAATGGCGATCATCGTAGCGGATGCAGTAGGCAAGGGAATTCCCGCCGCATTGCTGATGGCTTTTTTGCGGGCATCGATGCGTGCGAGTGTACAAGTCGGTTACGCGCCGCATATCGCGTTTACAAAGGTTGGGAACTTGCTTTGGGATTCAGTCGAAGCTCATCAGTTTATTACTGCAATATATGGGACGCTAGATGCTACGAACCGGACGTTTGTTTATTCCAATGCGGGACATAATCCCCCTTTATTGGTAAATCGTGATGGAACTCACCGTTTTATCGAGTACGGCGATATGGCTTTGGGAATGTTTCGGGATATTTCGTACCATCAGCATTTCATTCGGCTTGAAAAAGGACAGGTGCTTGTGTTGTATACGGATGGGATCACTGAAGCGGCCGATTCTGGTGGAATCGAATACGGGCAGGAACGATTTGCGAAACGGGTAATTGATGGCCTGAGTTTTTCGGCTAAACAAATGATCGAGTTTATTCGTGAAGATATTGCCGTTTTTACCCAGCGTTCATCGCTTGACGATGACGGTACGCTTTTTATAATCAAGTCACTTTAGCGGTTTAAATTAGAAAACGGAAGGCGATTTCTCGACCTTCCGCGTTCCTTCAGTCATAGGGAAATTGAATAGAACTTAATGTGCAGTAATTGACAAATGAACGTTGTCTCCGCCAGGAGCAAGCGGCGAGCGATAATCGCCAAAATTTATTTCCTCATTGCCTGTCGAAGTAGAA
>JBGTEI010000088.1:0-2660 GCA_041747875.1 Pyrinomonadaceae bacterium
CTTTCCCAACAAACCCGTATTTCCTCGTGATTTTCGATCCACAGTAAAAGCAGTTTTTTTATTCATTACCTTTGACCTACCTCAAACCTAATGGTATCAAGATGTTCCAAGGTATTTACCATTAAAAATGTCTATTAAGCCGAATTTGCTTGTAAATCGCGAACGGTATCAAAATCGCCAATGCGTGAATCCAAATTTCACTAACATTTCATAAGTGTTCAATAAATTCTTTTGCGTAATTTGGGTTTAACGGCACATTGGAATTTTGGTCGCAATTTGGCGAAACTAAAATTCAAAGTTCGTGATCTTAAATCGACCACAAGCTGAAGCCAGTGGCAAAACAATGGATTTTTTGAAACGCGAAATTAACCGCAAATCGATTGTTAGCGAGGGCGGTATTGGCGCCCGGACGAGGTTCGAAATGACTCATTGCTTGAGACCGATTCTTTTAATCAAGTCTACAAAGCGCGGATCAGACCGAAGTCCATCATATTCGTAACCGGTTGCGATGAATTTAAGCAGGAGATCGCGTTTAATGTAAGCTTGCTCCAGCAGTTGCATCGCCTTGTCGTTATCGCCGAGCTCGGAGTAAACGGCTGCCAAAAGCGCAGGCGAAGTGTAGCCGCCCATTGTCTCGATTCGCGCCAGAATTCGGCGGGCATCTTCTCTCTTTCCGGGGATTTTGGCATAAGTCGCCGCTAAATAGACAAGCGGCTGGCTATATTCGTCTTCACCGCCGACGTCAGCGACCGCTTTTTTGTAGAATCCGGCTGCCTCACCATACAAACCTTTTCCAGCGTATGCATACCCAAGTGCGAAGTTTGGGACTTCACTCATCGGTTCCACCGCTTGAGCATCCTGATATGCCTGAAGCGCTTCGTCAAACCGTCGCGCCTGGACAAGAATTATTCCTTTCTGCAAAAGCGCCAACCGCTGGTTTATCGGGTCGCGAAGCCTTTGTTGTTCGAGTTCGGCAAGCGCTTCGTCCTGACGATCCAATACAGAAAGAAAGAATGCATATTTGTTGCGAGCAATATCAAGATTTGGGCTCAGTTCGATCGCCTTTTGATATTCTGCCTCGGCATGCTTCCAGTCGAATTCATTTTCGTCCAACATTGCTTGAACAAGGTGAGCTTTTGGCAGATTTTGATCAAGCGCCAGCGCGCGCGCGTTCGCCGCTTTCGCTTTTGGAAGAAGTTCATGCGGATTGTCTCGGGCGTTTGCCCGTTCGATGTATACAAATGCAACGTCGGCGTGCGCCGCGGCAAAATTCGGATCAAGTTCAGCTGCCCGTTCAAAATACTCAAGAGCGCGGCTTGATTCGTATCGCGGACCATTCAACTCCACGAGCCCACTTAGGTAATACCGATAGGCTTCGGAGTTTTCTGTGACATTCTCGACAATTCGTTTTGATTGAGAATCAGTCAATTTTAACTGCAGTTGCTCCAAGGCTGTTTGGGCGATCTCGTTTTGAATGCGCAGAATATCATCAGCTTTTCGTTGGAATTGCCCTCCGGTAATATGGCGGTTTTCGACCGCATCAATCACCTCAAACCTAATAAAAAGGTCGTCACCAATCCTATTAACAGAACCTGTGACGATTGCTCTTACGCCGAGTTTGGACGCGATATCGTTCAAATCGACGGCTGTCCCGCGAAACTTAAAACTTGAGCTGCGGGAAATGACTTTGAGTTGAGAAAGCTGAGAAAACCGGTCGATCAGGCTTTCACTTAGACCGTCTGAAACATAGTCAAGATCGGAACTGCCACTTAGGTTTTCAAACGGAAGAACAGCAATTGAATCGATTTTTCCGCTTTCACCTCGTGCGGCAAAATAAAAGTACGCGGCTCCGGAAATAAATAGGAATAATATTAATGCGACAAACGCGGAACCTACTCTATGAGATTGAGCCTGCAAAACCGCGCCGGCAAAGCTGGGTGACGACCAGAACTTATTTGGTTCGTCATTCCTCTTTCGTCCACTGCGAGTGGGCGTCGGCAGGTCTGTCGATGTCGTCCCGGAACCTTGTTCCACGGTTGAATGCACCGAATCTTCTTCAGACAAATGATCCGCCCGGATATCAGCTCCCGAAGATTTGCTAAGCACTTCGTTAAATTCGATGCGCCGCTTGATCTTGTCCAGATCGGCCCGGAGTTCTTTTGCCGTTTGATAACGCGCATCCACCTCTTTTTCGAGAGCTTTTGAAACGATCCAGTCCAACTCAGACGGCAATTCCATTCCGTCTAAAATCATTGGCGGTGGTTCATTCGAAAGCACTGAAACGATGATATCGGTTGTTGTTTCGCCAGAAAACGGCTTAGTCCCCGTTATCATTTCATATAACACAACACCCAAGCTCCAGATATCTGTTCTGGAATCTACCTTCACTCCGCGAGCTTGTTCAGGCGACATATACGCGGCTGTGCCCATTACGGCGCCCGGACTGGTTAAACCCAAAGCCTTTGTTGGTTCCTCTGATCCTTCTTTAGCAGACGATCTCTCATTGCGAGCCAGCTTTGCAAGTCCAAAGTCAAGTACTTTGATATAACCATCCTGTCTGACAATTATATTTTCAGGCTTTATGTCGCGATGAGTAATTCCGGCGTCGTGAGCGGCAGAAAGAGCGGATGCGACCTGTATTGCAAAATCAAGCGCGGTTT
>JBGTEI010000089.1:0-1944 GCA_041747875.1 Pyrinomonadaceae bacterium
AGCTGGGACGATGCGCTTGGTCTTGTTGTTTCGAAATTCAAGCAAATACAGGAGCAACACGGCAAAGATGCACTCGGCGTTTATTCAGGTTCTTCACTGACTACTGAAAAGACATATCTGATTGGGAAATTTGCACGTGCCGGTTTGGGCACACGCTATATAGATTACAACGGAAGGCTGTGTATGGTTTCGGCCGGCGCGGGAAATAACAAAGCCTTTGGGATCGATCGATCGGCGAATCCCTGGACGGATATTCCTTTGGCAGAAGTTTTGATACTTGCCGGCGCGAATTGCGCGGAAACTTTTCCGATCTTGAACAAGTTTTTATGGCAGCAGCGCGATAACGGCGGTGTCTGGATCGTCATCGACCCCCGCGAAACCGCAACGGCCCGACAAGGCGATCTGCATTTGCAGCTGAAACCCGGAACAGATGTCGCTGTCGCCAATGGAATGCTTCACGTCATTCTCAAAGAGGGGCTGATCGATGCGGATTTTATAAAAAACCGGACAAATGATTGGGAGCTAACAAAAGAAGTTATTGAGAATTTTACACCGCAAATGGCGAGTGAGATCTCAGGAGTTCCGGCCGAAAATATAATCAAGGCCGGACTACTATACGGTCGTGCGAAAACCGGGATGATCATGCACGCACGCGGGATCGAACATCACTCAAATGGTGTGAACAATGTTTTAAGTTATATAAATATTGTCCTTGCGACCGGGAAGATCGGTGCCCCGGGTAAGGGGTACGGCACGATCACGGGACAGGGAAACGGGCAAGGCGGTCGTGAACACGGACAAAAAGCTGAACAGCTACCGGGTGCGCGCTCGATGTATAACGAAGAAGATCGGAAACATATTTGCGATTTCTGGGACCTGCCCTATGAAGAAATGCCCCAACCCGGTGTATCGGCGGTCGAAATGTTTGACAAAATGCGCGAGGGTGAAATTCGCGGCCTCCTTTCTATCTGCAACAACGTAATGGTTTCTCTGCCGGATATAAATAACGTGCGCGAATCGCTTGAAGGTTTGGACTTTTATGTGAATATAGACTTTTTTATGTCGGAATCGTCAAGATACGCAGATGTGGTTTTGCCCGGAACGGCATGGTCAGAAGATGAAGGCGTAACCGCAAGCGCCGAAGGAAGAGTAGTAAAGATCAATAAGGCGAACGACCCACCCGGAGAAGCAAAGACAGATTGGTGGATCATTCAAGAGATCGCCCGCCGAATGGGACGCGGAAAATATTTCACATTTACCTCACCCGGTGAAATTTTTGACGAACTTCGTGTTGCTTCCAAAGGCGGAACAGCAGATTATTACGGGATCACTTACGAAAAGATCGAAAAGCAAAATGGAGTGTTTTGGCCTTGTCCATCGCATGATCACCCAGGAACCCCGCGGCTTTTTGAGGAGAAATTCAACCTTCCGGACGGAAAAGCAAAATTTCATGCAATTGAATATAATCCGCCGAATGAAACACCAGATGATGAATATCCATTGATCCTGACGAGCGGACGGGTTGTATATCAGTATCTTTCGGGTAATCAGACGCGGCGAATCGGCTTTCTCGTTGAGCAATGTCCCGAACCCTATGTCGAGATCCATCCTGAAACGGCGATGGCATTGAAGATCAACGATGGCGAACGTGTTAAGGTAATCTCCCGCCGCGGCGAAGGCATTTTCCCCGCACTGGTTGTAAAAACGATCAGGCCGGATACGATCTTTATTCCGTACCACTGGGGTGAAGAAATAGCCGTAAATCAATTGACGAACCCGAAGCTCGACCCGATCTCGAAGATACCCGAATACAAAGCATGTGCCGCGCGGATCGAAAAGATCCATTCGCGCGAGCTTCCGATCTTAGGAAAAGGCAGAAAGGGAACTTCCCAGAGTGAAGTAAGGAAGGGGAAATAGAAGTTGGAGAGTTCAGAGTTCAGAGTT
>JBGTEI010000090.1:0-2564 GCA_041747875.1 Pyrinomonadaceae bacterium
GGCTTTTACAAGTATTTTATTGTCCTGAAATGTCGGAGGAGACAAATGCGTATCACCAACTTCATCCGAGGATCTGGCAGAATTTTTACTTAGAAAATACCCGGATCCGGCGGCGAGAGACAGTAAGAGCAGAGCCGCAAGTACAAAACTCCAAACCTTTTTCGAATTCTCTTTCTTTTTCTGCCAATTTGGCTTGTTCAGTCTTTTCATTTCGTTACGGCTTAAGATTAAATAAATCAATGTAGTCAGCCTAATAAAACAGCCAATACCCGATAAATTTCACATATTCGCCAACCACCAAACGCCATCCTCGAGGTCTCAACCACCATGAAGAAGCATCCGGTGTTTGCCCATCGTCCCTTGCGGATACAACACCAAAATTCGCACTTACATCGCCGATCGTGTGCTCAAACGTCCACAATGCCCGTCTTGAATGGTAACCCGATGTGACTAATAAGATCGAGGTCCATCCCTCCTTTGCGATCTTTTCTCTGATCAAACGTGCCTCGTAGATCGTACCGCTTACTTCGGATCTTAATATCTCAATATCGCTTTCCGCGACTCCCTGATCGATCAGCTCATTTTTTGCCAGTTCGACAAAACGGGGATTTCGCTGCTCGATCTGCGACCATCCTCCAAATTCTCCATCATCCGTTAAAATGATCCTGCGTGAAGTGTTCTCCTTATAAATTTGGGCGGCTCTGTGAGTCCGCTCAATATAAGCAGAAGAACCGCTTAATACAACGATCGCATCAGCTTTTCCGAGCGGTTTTTCAACGATCAGATTTCGGGCAAGAAGCGGCGCGAGAAATACCCACCCGATAAAAAGTATCAGAAGTGAGATTAAAATTTTCAAATTCCAACTCATACTAGCTCAGCTGCTCGTTCAATATCTTCTTCAATTCTTCTATCTTTGCGCTCCAACTCTCCGCCTGGACCGAATCTGAGATCGTCTCACGCTGTGTTTTGTCATTTAGCGCGTTTTCAACCTGTTCCAAAAACCCGTCATGATCCTTGCCGATCAGGCAATGATCAAGGATCCGCACTTCAGGAATATCCGTCGATATTACCTTGAGCCCTGCCGCCAGGTATTCCCGCACTTTCAGCGGATTTGCCGCAAGTGTCAGATCATTGATCTCAAATGGATTTAGCGAAACGTCAAAGGCCTTGCAGTAATTTGGCAGCGTTTCATACGGCTTGCGACCAAGAAAATGAACGTTCTCAATATTTTTCAGGATCTTTACCTTTCTTTCAGCATCGACCGAGATCTTTCCGATCAAAACTACGGAACCACTGGAATATTTTGCAGCGACTTTTTTGATCAATTCGAAATCAACCCAGTCCGCAAGGAGGCCGTGAAAACCGATTATCGGTTTTGGCAAATTCCGAATATCATCCGGGATCTCAGTATTTTCGTCCAGACTCTTTCTAAAATGCTTCCAATCGGTTCCGTGCCGGATGATAAAGGTCTTCTTGTTAAAACGCTTCTTATCATCAAACAATTTCTCGGCCGAAACTATTACCAGGTCAGCTTTCCTAAACAGATCTTCCTCTATCTCTTTTAGTCCGCTTGCCACTCCCGTAAATTCCGTATAGTCGTCTACGCAATAATATATCAGTTCCTTTTCACCCAAGCTTCCGGCGAGCAACCCCGCCGCAGGATTAAAAACCATATTTATCGGTGACTCAAAACGCAGCTTCCGCATTGCCTTCTTTACCTGTCTGCGAAGTGCGTTCTTATTGAAACTTCTGATAAACGCACTCCCGTAGGTCGGTATCGCAAGAGGATTTAGGACAAATATATTGGGTTCCACTTCCTTTACCGGTTCAGTAAATTTCTTTAATTTGGAAAAGATCCTCTTAACGTCTTTTGAAGATGCGACCGGCATTCGGTTTGCTATAGCATTTATCCACAGTACGCGATTGTCTTTTGAAAGTTCGCGCATCAAGTGCGTTTTTGAAAGCGGGTCCCCGGTCCAATCATGGCTAAAACACAAAATATCCCGGCCCACGAGCGGTTGCCGGGATTTGCTTTTAGATTTTTCAGGTTCCGTTGGGATCAACATTCTATTTTTTCCGCGCGATCTTCTTTAATTTAGATTTCACCGATTGCGGTAAATTTCTGTACGTTTTAAGCCCCAAATTTACGATACTCTCTTTTGCGTTATGAACGTGAAGGAAGCTTAGATCCAACTTATAGCGATACGAGTGAACTAGTTCACCGCCAAACCTGCGCAGAAACAAATGTGAGCCTCCCATGCTGTATTCAGTGAAACCTGCCTCGCAAGCCCATTCTATCGAACGCCAGCCGATAAGGTCATTCGGCCGCAATTTTTGAAATTCAACCAAAGAATTATTTGCCGCATATTCGACGACCCCGCCTTTACAGAATCTATAGTAGCTTCCGGCAACTACTTTATCGTCGTGTTTCGCAATTAGCGTTTTTCGGTAATTGGTCTGCTCTTTTGCAAACTTAAAATCTTCAAAAGTATCCGGCTTGATCTCTTTGCGCGCATTCCAATCAACGTGGATCTCATAAAGTTCTTTTAGCTCAGTTTCGGTCT
>JBGTEI010000091.1:0-4058 GCA_041747875.1 Pyrinomonadaceae bacterium
AAGTAATTGGGTTTGGGTAAGAATTCGTTCCTTCAAATTCTCAGCAATCACATCACGCCTGAAAATCTTCTACAATTGAATTTTGTAAAATGGCATCGCGATTGCTATCTACTTACCCAATCCTACATTTAGGAGCATTTATACAAAGTTCATACTAAATTTTACTAGAGGGAAGAAAAAATGAAAAATGAAGAAAATGCAATCCTGATCTACGACGCAACATTGGCAGTATTCACAGCGATAGCAGGATGGTTTTTGATCTTTCAGTCCGGTCTGCTATAAACAGAATTCTCGTCGCCTGCAAAAGGAGCATGCTTTGATCAAAAAATCGGCTTTCCGCTTGTGCGCGATGGGTCGAAGGTGCCGCCGCGACGACTTCAATAGTCAGTATTCAATTCAGTCATTCCGATAGAGCGATGGATTCGATCCTCAACGTCGACATCCGGGTAATCTACTCTTCTGATGCGCACCATCAACACGACACCGAACCTTCAAAATATGCCCGCCGACTTCTTATTGTTTTGAAATATGCTGTCTTTGTTTTAAAGTGAAAGAATCTTTCAGTTCCAAACTAAAATTTGAATAAGGATTCTTTATCAATGAAAACAAGAAGTCTGGTTTGTCTTTGCGCCAATTTGCTTTTAGTTATTTCCGCCTCTTCCCAAACTCCAAAACGTCCGATAAGCATCGATGATTTCTTCAAAATGAAGGAAGTCTCAAATCCTCAGGTGAGTCCTGATGGAAAATGGATCGCCTATACAGTATCCGAATTGGATCTCAAGGAAGACGAAGAAGAGACGCGTATATGGATGGTCTCCGCAGCAGGCGGTGATGCAATTCCGATGACGGCAAAAGGATATTCTGCGGGTTCGCCTCGCTGGAGTCCGGACGGTAAATACCTTTCCTTTACGGCATCGCGCGGAAAAGACAAAGAGGGCGAAGAAAAACCGGCTCAGGTTTGGGCACTTAATCGACTGGGCGGCGAAGCACAAGCTCTTACGAAAGTGAAACAGGGTGTTTCAGGGTATGAATGGTCGCCGGACGGCAAACGTCTGCTTCTCGTCGTTCGAGATCCAAAGCCTGAAGAATTGACGGAAGATAAGGAAGACGACAAAAAACCAAAACCGTTTGTCGTCGACCGTCTGCAGTTCAAACGCGACAATATCGGTTATTTAGATAGATTCAGAAGACATCTTTACGTATTAACCGTTGGCGACGAAAAGGCCGAGCCGGTTCAGATAACTTCGGGTGATTTTGACGACACCGATCCTGCCTGGAGTCCCGACGGTAGATCGATCGCATTTGTCAGCAACCGTTCCGAAGATCAGGATAGATTCCCGGACAGCAATATCTGGATCGTTTCGCCGGATAATACCGATAAGGGGCAAACACTCCTACAGGTTACGACAAACCCGCGCGAGGATTCGGATCCCTCCTGGAGTCCTGACGGCCAAACGATCGCTTATGTCACCGTTACCGCTCCGCTTAAAACGATGTGGTACGCGACGAATCACCTCGCAACCGTTTCGGCACGCGGCGGAAAACCGACGATCTGGACAAACGAACTCGATCGAAATGTAATAAAACCGACTTTCGCCGCAGATGGAAGATCAGTGTTGTTTATGCTTGAAGACAGCGGCGAGCAGCAGCTTGTATCACTTGATCTGGCGTCGAAAAAGGTAAACCGGATGATCACCGGCGAATCGACCGTTTATGAATTCTCTGTTTCCGGAGATGTTATTGCCCCTTTGATAACAAGGCCCGAACTGCCAAACGAAATTTTTTCCTATTCGAACGGTCAGCTAAAACAACTCACATTTTCAAACAAAAAACTCCTCGATGAGCTAATTCTTTCCAAGGTCGAAAATGTTAATTTCAAAAGCAAAGACGGTACCGAGATCGAGGGCTTTATTTACAAACCCATCGGCTACAATCCGGCGATGAAATACCCGACGATCCTTTGGAATCACGGCGGACCGGTTGCGCAATACGATTTTAGTTTTGATTTTATTCCTCAGCTTTATGCGGCAAATGGTTATCTGGTTATCCAAACGAATCCGCGCGGTTCATCCGGATACGGGCAGGCTTTTTCATATGCGCTTTTTGCGGATTGGGGAAATCTCGATTTTCAGGATGCTATTGCCGGCGTCGATCACGCGGTCGCTAAAGGATACGCGGATCCTGAAAAACTCGGCGTAGGCGGCTGGTCCTACGGCGGAATTCTGACGAATTATGTGATCACGCAGTCGACTCGTTTTAAAGGTGCGGTTTCCGGTGCGAGCGAGGCAAATTTCCGCGCAAATTACGGACACGATCATTATCAAATGTGGTGGGAAGTAGAATTAGGATTGCCGTGGGAAAATGCGGCAGCATGGGAGCGGATCTCGCCGTTTAACAACGTCGCAAAAATCACTACGCCAACACTTTGGATCGGCGGCGGTTCAGACTGGAATGTTCCGATATTAAATTCCGAGCAAATGTACCAGGCAATGAAACGGCTTGGGCGTAAAACCGAACTCGTCGTTTATCCCGGCGAACACCACGGCATAAAACGGCCAACATTTCAAAAAGACCGCTTTGAAAGATTTGTCGGCTGGTTTGATAAATATGTAAAGGGCATTGAGCCGCAAACTGACGGCAAACCTGCGGGAAATTGATCACGCAGCCCTCGGTCGGATGGACAAATTATGTCAAATGATGAACTCGTCGATCTGCTTCAAAAGGAATTCGACAGTCTCTGCCGAAAAATTTCGCCGAAAGAAACGCCGTATCGTTTTCCCACTATAAGAAGCGATGATGGTTTTGAACATCTTGAAATTAGCGGGGATGAATATCACATCGTTGTCACTGAGCGAGGTCTCGAAACCGAACGCAAAACCACTAATTCAAAAGATGAGGTTCTCTATTGGATGGTCGCAAGCCTTGCCTGGGGGCTAGCATCAACATTTGAACTGCACAATCGCGTCGAAGGTGAGGATTTCCGCCGTTTGTTTTTTGCAAAGCAAGTGGAATATCTGGGTCGCGTGAATAAGGTTTGGGCGGAAAAGAAACAGAGTGAATTCAATGAGATACTAACAAAACATCCGTTTGTCGGCTCATGACAAATACTCAGGCACGCGATTCTCAACAGTAAATCCGTTTTTGGCAGCGAGTTTGAAATACAGTTCCAAGCCATTTTTCATGGATTCGCTGACAGAATATGAGATATTCTGCGTCAGGTAGTTTTTGAGATCCTCGTGTGTCAATGCGATATCGCCTTCGTAGTTTGAAACTATCTCTTCAGCATGCGCGATCCCTTCATCGCGTGCGGCCGCAAAATCGATCCGGCAAGAGTCTTTTCTCGTCATCCACATTGCAAATACAAAACCGAAGTTTGTAAACTCACGCCATAATTCGACAAGGTCGAATTTACGCAATTCCGGTTTCCAATTCTGTTCACCTATCTGCTCGTTTGAATTTTGAACCTTTAACTTTGAATTTAAGGTAAGCGCCGGATCACCGATCAACAATGCACAATCAGAAGCCTCCAGCATTTCGCCTATATTTGGTTTCGCGTCGATCCATTTTGGTTCAAACCCTAAAAATTCGCGGAAGAGAATTTTGGTTAAAACTACCGAAGTTTTTGAAGAGATATCAAGTGAAACAGACCTTACATCGTCGAGGTCTTCGCCTTTTGTCACAAGACAAACGCTCCGGACCTTTTCTTTTGCGCCGACGCAGACGTCCGGAATAATTCTTACGCCTTCTATTAACTGTGCTGCGATGACAGGTACAAGCGCGGCATCAACCTCGTTTTTTGTCAAAAGCTCCGCCGAACGAGCAGGTGCAGTATCGAGTATCACCTCGTACTTTCCGCGCCGCGAGCCGTAGAGAAACGACCAGATCAGCGGCGCTGTATTTGAGTAACTTGAGGCTGAGATAATCTCGGTTTTCATAGTACGAAGATATTTTTCCCGAGAAATACTCGAAAAACCGCGAATGAAAGATCTAACGAATAGGCAAAATTCACGTACCAAAAACCTGATTTCGCACACTTTCGCGTATTTCGCGCACAAATT
>JBGTEI010000092.1:0-4798 GCA_041747875.1 Pyrinomonadaceae bacterium
CCGCGAATCACATACCGGCGGCAGTCATCGCCGACGCGGTAGTTATTCTTTCGAACAATTGGAATGACGGGAACGTTTTTAAGTATCCGTTTAGCTCAAGTGATCGTGTTGCCCAAGATACGGTTGTAAGATTCGCGATGATCTCGGGTGATCCGATCACGGGAAACTCGGCAATTTCATATCAGCCGAGTCAATTTGGTCAGCTAAATGGCGGAATCCATAACTTTAAACGATTTCTAGAAACGTGGAGCAACAAACGGCTCAACTATGCCGGATCGCTCATAAACCTTTACAATTCACAAACTAACAACAGCTTTGCGAAGTGTTGCACGGTTGTATATACACCGCCTATTCGTGACTGGACCTTCGACACGACATTCCTGGATCCGAATCGACTTCCTCCTGGAACTCCGTTTTTCCAGGTCATTCACTTAACCGGATTCCAAAGAGTAAATTAGATATTATTCGATTAAAATGACTTTTCGGGCGATTTTCTTTGGAGAATCGCCCTTTTTTTGTCAGCTTCGGCTACTTGAACATTGAAACGGCTGAGTCGTATAGCTTTATTGGAAATCGGTTCTGATATAATCTTAAATCGATATCTTGCTGTCTATGAAAGACCTACAACTACAAAATTGCCGACTGAGTGAACGGTACGATATCCGTGAACTTCTTGGCAGAGGTAGCTACGCAGAAATTTACATCGCGAAAGATATACTTGCGTCGCCTCAATCTCCGCACGAGCTTGTAGTGATAAAGGCCTTAAACGTCTTTATGCAAAACGATCTTGACTCGGACCTCGAGCGTACGTTGGTAGAAAATTTCCAAAACGAAGCGATAGCCTTAGATAAGGTACGGCATCCGAATATCATTAGCCGTTTAGGGCACGGAACAGCCCGTGACCTGCGGGGAACCGTTTTTCATTACCTCGTTCTTGAATATATGCCCGGAGGAGATCTTTCTAAATATTGTCGAAACCATAAACTTGGTGTTCAGCAATGTTTGGATTATTTAGAGCAGATCTGTGCCGGCATATCTCACGCGCACAAAAAAAATATTATCCATCGCGATATAAAACCTCAGAATTTGTTGTTGACGGAAGATCGATCGATCATAAAGATCGCGGATTTTGGAGTTGCCCGGTTTGGCGATTCTGATTCGCCGGTAACCCGAGTTGGCACGAATGTTTACGCCCCGCCGGAACATAGTCCGATGCTTGCCGGCGCAACTCAAAGCCTTGCGTTTGGTGAACTTACACCGGCGGCTGATATCTATTCACTTGCAAAATCTGCATACGTCCTGTTTACATCCGAATCACCGCGATTTCTTTCAAATCACCCTGTGGAAGATCTTCCGCATGTGTTCAGACAGGAAAAATGGGCTCCCGAATTGATCAAGATCTTGCGTCGCGCGACACAAAATGATCCTAGAAACCGTTATCAGGACGTAAATGATCTTTGGAAAGATCTCTCCGCACTCCGTTTGCTCGATGATGAGATCAGTATTGCAACAAAGGTAACAGCCAAGAGGCATCTAACACCGCAACCGCAATTTGCAAAAGGATATACACCAAATGCGCCGCTTGAACCAAAATTCAATACTTCGCGGGAATTGAAATTAAAACCGCATATGACGATCGGTCAAAATATGCCGCTCGTCGTCGAGATAAACCAAAAGGATCCGCTTTTAAAGCCAAAACGTTCCCAGGCGGCGCCAATTCGAGACGAAATAAATGAAACCGCAGATCCTGTCCGTGATGAACCACAACGCGTGAAAAAAACTTCCACAAGACTTTTTCGGTTTGCCGCGGGTGCGATCATTTTTCTCATTCTTGTCGGAAGTCTGTTTGCAACCTACAACTATTTTCTCGTTAACGGTTTTTCTCTTTTTGGCACCCAGGCGAGTCAAAAAACGGGAATTGCAACAACAGATATAAATCTTCGATCTGAACCTAATACAAACAGAGATCCGATCGGTTTAGTAAGTAAGAATTCTAAGGTCCGGGTTGTAAATATTCAGAATAATTGGTATCAAATTGTAATCCTCGAACAAGGACGCCCGACCGCCGATTCGAATTCACCCGACCGCGGATGGGCATACGGACAATTTATTACACTTAATGATTAGGAGAAACTTGTGAGCGTTTTAGACAAAGTAAGGCGATGGATCGACGGTGAAAGTGCCGAGACGGTTTTAGAAGAGGCGGCGCGAGACGCACAGATAAAACCGCGCAGCCAGGCTGAAGCTTTTATCGTTGAAATAGCCCGAAAAGTTGAAGGCGTAATGCAGCGGGAGATCGTTCCACTTCCACAGGGCACAACTCTCATCCCAACTGAATATATTATTTTCCTAAGCGAAAAAGACGACAAAGAATGGCAGGGTGCAAAGCGCCGCGGACTCGAACAGGGGCTTTACCACATCCTTGCGGAACGCGCCCGTGAGATCGCCGGAAAGCAAAAGTTAAAGACCAAATCGTTCTCGATCGAATTGCGCGTAGACGGAACTCTTGAGGAAGGCGAAATTGTAGTTCAGCACGGTTGGGAAGAAAGTCAGAATGAAAGGACAGATATCTTTGCAAAACAAAAGCCGAACATTAGCAGCCAGCCTTTGCCCATAGAAAATAGAAATACACCGGTTCCGCCCGCGCCTAATTTTACTTCAAATCAAGTTCCACTTTCTGCGCCGGAACCGGTTCCAAGTGTTCCGGCGGAAGCGGACGAAATGACTCACGTCACAAAACGCGGAAACGCGCTCTATAATTTAGAAATTTGGCGGAATAATGTCCGACAGAATACCATTCCTATATTTTCAAATGAAATCGTAATTGGACGCGGCTCGAAAACAAAACCCGTTGAGATCTCACTCGCCGGAGACCCCGAGATAAGCAGACGACACGTAGTTCTGATCCTTGATCGTCTCGGTAATTTTTCACTGATCAATGAAGGAAGAAACGCCGCGATCTTGAACAATACCGAATTACCTCTTGGCCAGAGGATCTCAGTCAAACCGGGCGATCCGATCGTCATCTGCAGCTATGTAATTCGGATCCAGCCGCGTTAATTCCTCAAAATTCCTTTACTGTTAACAATTAGCTTTTGTTTTTATGTCGTCACTTGTAAGATATAGTGAAAACGAAAAACAATTCTAGTTGAAAATATATGATGAAATTAAAACGACTGTCTCTCCTGATTCTCCTTTTCATTTTAGTAAATTCCACGTCCGTAATGACTGCCAACGCAGCCTGGGGCGAACCGGTCCGCGGAAAAAACGCAATGGTCGCCTCACAACACGAACTGGCGTCTCAGATCGGCGTTGACATCATGAAGAAAGGCGGAAATGCGGTGGATGCAGCGATCGCTGTCGGTCTCGCACTCGCCGTTGTGTATCCTGAAGCCGGGAATCTCGGCGGCGGCGGATTTATGTTGATCCGGCTTAAAGACGGCACGACAACGGCGATCGATTATCGTGAAATGGCGCCGGGTGCCGCCGGACGAAATATATATCTTGATAAGGATGGAAAACTTATCCGCGGAATTGGCGGATCGGTGATCGGATATCGGGCAGCCGGTGTACCGGGTACGCCTGCCGGCTTCGAATATGCTCATAAAAAATACGGTTCGGGGAAGATTACATGGGCGCAACTCGTCGAACCTGCAAGAAAGCTGGCTGAAAATGGTTATATTCTTAGTTATCGACTCGCTGAGCTTTTCAAATCTTATAAGGATGATCTTGAACAATTTGAAGACAGTAAGAAAGTATTCTTAAATGGCGGAAAGTATTATGAAGAAGGTGATGTTTTCAAGCAGCCTGATCTTGCAAAAACGCTTGGACGAATTGAAAAACTCGGCTCAAAAGATTTCTATACCGGCGAAACTGCACGCTTGATCGCCGCCGATATGAAGCAAAATGACGGATTGATAACGATGCAGGATCTTAAGAATTATACCGTCAAGGAGCGCGTTCCGATTCGCGGCACATATCGCGGTAATCAGATCATTTCGATGCCCCCGCCGTCTTCAGGAGGGATCGTGTTGCTTCAGGTCCTGAATGCTCTTGAGCCTTACGATATCGACAAAATGGGAAATGATTCCGCTCAAAAGTATCATCTTTTGGCTGAAACAATGCGACGCGCGTTTGCCGATCGCGCCGAATATATGGGCGACCCGGATTTTTCTTCGATACCCGCACAGCAGCTTATCCAAAAAAGTTATGCGATCGAACGAAGCAGATCGATCGATCCGAAAAAAGCTTCAAACAGCAAAGATATTAAATTTGGCGAGCTATCCGGCAAGGAATCTATGGATACGACCCACTATACGGTCGTTGATAAGGACGGCAGCGTTATCTCTAATACATATACAATAAACAACTTATATGGTTCGGCCGTTACCGCGAAAGGAACTGGTGTATTGCTTAATGATGAAATGGACGACTTTGCCGCAGAGCCGGGAAAACCAAATTTCTTTGGACTTGTACAGGGCGAACGCAACGCTGTCGGACCAAAAAAACGCCCTCTATCTTCTATGACGCCAACGATCGTCTTGCGCGAAGACGGCAAATTCTGGTTTGCACTTGGAGCCCGCGGCGGACCGCGAATAATATCAGCGGTCTTGCAGTCGACGATCAATATGATCGACCATAACATGAATATTCAAGAGGCACTCGATGCACCGAGAATTCATCACCAATGGCTCCCAGATCAAATTCTTTGGGAACCTTTCGGTATTTCTGCTGACACACGCGCGATCCTTGCAGGTTATGGTCATCAATTCGCGGCCGAGCCGCGCAATCTTGCGTC
>JBGTEI010000093.1:0-3017 GCA_041747875.1 Pyrinomonadaceae bacterium
TCCTTTCTCGCGGCCGGAACTCCGGCTTGGCTGACGAAAGACCGAGCGGTTTCCTCCGATTCCTCTATTAAAAACTTTCTTCTCGAAGTTTCGATCCTTTTAAGAGCGCTGTTAATAAGCGGGTTTTCATTTTCAACAGGGATCGAATGCGGGATCGAATTAATATTGACCGCAACCGCCGTCGCCGCCGAAACATTTCCCATGACCGGAGCGCGCGAAGTGGAAATCATTCTCGGATTTGTATTCCGGATTCTGCCTCGCTGACTTACTGCGTTTTGAAGCTGAAGTCGCCATTCGGGAAGTTTAGTCTGTTCGCTCTGAAACTCCATCAGCGTTCTATTGGTTTTATTGATTACGATCTCCGACGTGTTTGCCGGCCTAGTCGCAATGTTTTTTGGTGAAGGGCTGAGTTGGATCGGGTTAGGTTGATTTTGCACTTTTAACTTTCCTTTAGGTTCGTGTTTCGGGGGAACAGTTGAAGTTTTGGGCTCATTTTGGCTGAGACCTAAGGGGGTGATGCGGGTTGCGAGTTTTTCTCGAACCGAATCGTTTACCATTGTTCCGCAGCGCGGACATATGGATAATGTTATTACGCTTTCAATATCGCAGTTTGGACAGCCCATGGTTTTTGTTATTACTAATTTTGATTAGTTCTAAAGCCAGATTTGGGAAATCAGCGTGAAATGTGTTAAACCGAAGCGATAATATCAGAAGTTACTTTAACTCGTCAATAGTAAATTGATGCGAAAGCTCACTTTGCACTCGTTTTAGTGCTAATTATATGAATTTAAAAGAATTAACAAGGCAGGAGTGAGAGATTTTAATGTCCTAAACGCGTTTTCTGCCGGCAAAACCGGATTCGATCTCGTGCCACCATTCGATCTTGTCGCCTTCTCCGAGTTGCCAGCAAAGCAATACGATCTCACCATCGCGTTCCGAGGGGAAGTCGATTAGACCCCGATCATAGTCCTTAATCTGTATTCCGAGTTCGTCAAGTTTTGCAGTACAATCTCCAAGTTTTAAAAGTTGGTTTACGTAGTGAGAACCGGATTCCATCCCGCCGCCGCCATGTTGGGCGGAATTTGAAGCCGCGAACGAGTTCTCTCGAAAGAAATTGATACTTCTGTAGATGGATTTAATTTGGCTAAGAATCGGACGAACCGTTACGATCAATTCGTTTGCTTCTTCAATAGTGAAAAGTTTCATGATTTGTCCGGGTGACTTTCTTTGTTATCCGGCAGGGTTGAATTATCCTTCATCGCGAACACGAACCAGATCATTCCTGTTTTCCTAGCTACCGGTTTGGCCCGAATATGAGTCATTATCGACATGGTCAGACGAATCCTCCGAGAAGGAGTTTTCTTGAGAATCACCTTTATGCATCTTGTCTCGAAGCATTTCAGGCATCGGCAGTTCTTCAGGAAGAACAAACGACGGAATATCATATTCATCGCCGTCTGAATCATCTTTACTAACCAATTCTGCGATATCTCCCAGATCAATAAAGAAATCAGCAACATCGATCAGATGAGGAGCCGTGTTTGAACGAAATCCCGCGACTTCTACCCTGCATCCTTTATAAGAAACCGCGTTTAATGCGTAAACAAAATCTTCGTCACCGGAAACCAATACCGCCGTATCATATTTTCCGGCAAGACTGAGCATATCAACAGCTATTTCAACGTCAAGATTCGCCTTTCTGGTCCCGTCAAAAAATGTCTTAAGTTCTTTTTGAATGACACGAAAACCGTTGCGTTTCATCCATAACAAAAAACCCTGCTGCCTTTCCGCACCGGCATCGACACCCGTGTAAAAGAACGCACGTAAAAGTCTTCCGTCGCCGAGAAGCACTCGCAGAAGTTTGTTGTAATCTATGTCTAAATTATGAAAACGTGCGGCGTGGAAAAGATTATTGCCGTCAATAAATACCGCAACGCGACCACGGTGTCCAAATTGCCATGTGGATCTCGTATTCTTATCAAACTGCATTTTTATGCCCTTTTTACAATATAAAAATTAAATAAGTATATGCTGCGCATTAAGTTTGCAGAGAAAAATAAGAGACATATCCGGTCGAAGTAAGTGAACGTATTCTATGCTTTTAAAATATCTATATAATAATAATTCCTGCAATAAACTTATCAATTACGCAATCAGTAAAATAAACGCTTATAATAGTAAGTCAGTATTAAAATACGTCAAATGGACGATTTTATTCCCAATTAAAAATATACATCTTTAAGAGTATAATCAATAGCAAAAGTTTAATATGACAGATTCGAGTGACAGTAAAATGCCGGAAGATTGGTTGAAGGATCTTTCCACGGATTCCCGTGTCGAGGGCTATCGGGCGGATGAGATGATCGCGTGTGCCGGGTGTATGCGATCAAACCCGCCAAACCGTTTGGATTGCCTGTATTGCGGGGTTGATCTGGTGATTTCGGATGAGCAAAGCCGAAATTTAAAACCTCTATTGAGGAAAACAGAAGCCTGGAAAAACGCGGAAAATATCATCCTTGTAAATAAAGCCGAAAATCTGGACGAAGAAGGATTACGAGAAGCTGCAAAAATGCTTCGAATCGAATCCGGCGAACTAAAAAAGATGCTCTCAGAAGGGATTCCGCTTCCACTGGCGCGAAGTGAGCAGGAAACTGAGATCGAGATCGTCGTCAGGCGTTTGAAAGAATTAGGTTTGAAAATAAAACTCATTGGGGATAGTGTTTTTGATCTGTCGACGCCAAGCAAGCGTTTGAGGAAAATTGAGTTTGCCGAAGATGCGCTTGATCTCACACTCTTTAGCGACGGCTCGGTAAAGTCAATTGACAGATCGCTGATCGCTCAGATTGTTGTCGGAGTATTGTTTGAGCATCGAGTTGAATCGACCGAAAAGCATATCCGCAAGAAAGAAGGAAATGAGATACTCGAGACGGCGGAAACAAGCGATGACGAACTTGTTGTCGATATTTTTACTGCGGAGGATCCGATCGGTCTTCGAATTTCCGCAAAAGGATTTGATT
>JBGTEI010000094.1:0-8366 GCA_041747875.1 Pyrinomonadaceae bacterium
TACATCGGAATAAACAAAAGCGAGATAACGACGCGCCCGAGCATATAGCCAAAAACAAGCTGCAGAAACTGAAAATTACCACCCTTTGCAAAAGCAATTCCCGGAACGGAAATAAATGTGATCGTCGAAGTCTCAGTCGCCACGATCGAAGCCGCGATCGCCCACCACGGGACATTACGATCGCCGACAAAATAGTCGTCGGTCGTTTCCTGTTTTTTGGAAAAGTAGATCCAAAAAAGCGTAACGCCGATGAGATATCCGAATATGATTATTAGGTCTAAAGTTTGCATTTCCTTGCTCTAAGCGGATTTACTATGGCTGTGTTTAGTCAATACTCTATAAAATTTAACTTGCCACTAGCTTTTGCTAACTTGCCACTAGCTTCAGCTAGTGGACTTGTTTAATTAATATGGCAGGCTTTAGCCGAATTCAGGTTCAGCCAAACAACAATTATCTTAATTACCTTTCGGCTAAAGCCTTTGGTTTCTTAATTATCCATCCACTAGCTGAAGCCAGTGGCAATTTATTAAAATATATTTCGGCAGCAAGGCAATAAATCCTAAGCGCCTTTTAAAATACTGCTACAATAGCACGAAAAATTTTGTTGAAAAATATATGTTTCAAATAGCAATTAAAACGATACTAATCTACATCCTGCTTTTATCGGCTGCATTTGCCCAAGGGCTTCCAACCGCAAAACCCGAAGCTGTTCAAATGTCTTCGGAGAAGTTGAACCAGATAAATGGTTTGATCGAAAAGGCGATCACGGAGAAAAAGATGCCCGGAGCTGTCGTTCTCGTCGGGCGTAAAGGCAAGATCGTTTTCAAGCGCGCTTATGGAAACCGTTCGCTTGTCCCGTCCGTCGAAAAGATGACGACCGATACGATCTTTGACGTCGCTTCTTTGACCAAACCGGTTGCGACGGCGACATCGATAATGATCCTCATCGAACAGGGCAAACTCCGTCTAAGTGAAACGATCGGCGATTATATTTCTGATATCGATGATCCCGAAGCAAAAAAGGTAACCGTTCAGCAACTTCTGACTCATACCTCCGGCTATCGACCTGATTTTGATCTCGGAGAGAAATGGGCAGGACGCGAGGGAATGCTCGCAGCACTAAAAAAAGAGAAACTGCGAAATCCGCGTGGCGCAAAGTTTGTCTATTCGGATATTGGGTTTATTGTGCTAGGCGAGATCGCCACGAGGCTTCAAAAGTCCCCATCAGATTTTTACTTCGATCGTATTTTGGCCGATCTGGAAATGAACAATTCCACCTTTTTCAATTGGAAAGACAACGGGAATCAGCTTTCGCTCACTGCCTTAAACAGGAAAATGAGGTTTGGAAATGATGATTATTTCAGGATCGCTCCGACCGAGAATATCAAAGGTCAGCAAAATTATTTGGGGTCGAGTTATACCGGAAATGAAAGCGAGGGAAACAGGATACTTCGAGGCGCGGTTCATGATCCTACGGCTTACCGAATGGATGGAATTGCGGGACACGCCGGGCTTTTCTCGACTGCAGACGATCTTGCAAGATACACACAGATGCTGCTAAACGGAGGAATTCTCGATGGCAAAAGGATCCTTTCTCCTTCGACCGTTGCGCTGATGACCAAGCCGAATATTGTCAGTGAAAAGCGAGAAACACGCGGGTTGGGCTGGGATATTGATACGGGTTTTTCGTCAGTTCGCGGCGAACTTTTTCCGCTTGGTTCTTTTGGCCATACCGGTTTTACAGGGACGGGTGTCTGGATCGATCCTTTGAGCGAGACGTTTGTCATCTTTCTTTCAAACCGTGTTCATCCGGACGGTAAAGGGAATATCACGGATGTACGTGCGCGGGTTTCGACCGTTGCGGCATCGGCAGTGATGGATGTTACGCCGAATCAGATCCGCGATTTTGAAGTGAAATACTACGCTTCGCTGGGTTCAGAGTTCAAATTTCAAGGTTCAAGGTTGGAAGAAAAGAAACCTGTTAATGCAATAGTATTAAATGGGATCGATGTGTTGAAAAAAGAGAATTTCAAATCACTCGACGGCTTGAAAATTGGTTTGGTGACAAACCACACAGGAAAAGACCGCGCCGGAAATTCGACGATCGATATCTTAAATGACGCAAAGAACGTAAAACTCGTTTCACTTTTTTCGCCCGAACACGGGATCCGCGGTGCGCTTGATCAGGAGAAGATCAATGATTCAACTGACGAAAAGACGGGTTTGACGATCTATTCGCTCTACGGAGAATCGCGCCGCGTAAAACCCGAACTGCTCAAAGACATCGACGCGATCGTTTTTGATATCCAGGATATTGGCACGCGATTCTATACGTATATCTCCACGCTTCGGTATGTACTCGAGGACGCCGCAAAAGCAAAAAAACAGGTTTTTGTTTTAGACCGTCCGAATCCGATAAACGGCTTAGATGTCGAAGGCCCGATCGCCGACCCCGACAAAATGTCGTTTATCGCAACGCACACGCTGCCCGTCAGACACGGAATGACGATCGGCGAACTGGCGATGATGTTTAACGCAGAACTTAAGATCGGCGCGGATCTTAAAGTCGTAAAAATGGAAAACTGGAAGCGGGCTATGTGGTTTGATGAAACAAATCAGACTTGGATAAACCCCTCGCCGAATATGAGAAGTTTAACAGAAGCAACGCTCTATCCCGGGATCGGGCTGCTTGAAACGACAAATCTTTCCGTAGGACGCGGAACTGATACGCCGTTTGAAGTGGTTGGCGCACCGTGGATCGATGGACAAAAGCTTGCAGCTCATCTAAACGAAAAAAGAATAAAAGGCGTGACGTTTGTTCCTGCCCGTTTTACGCCAAATGCATCGGTTTTTAAGAATGAGCACTGCAGCGGAATAAACATCGTGATCACAGATCGCGCCCAGTTTCGATCGGTTATAACCGGGATTGAAATTGCCGTTGCACTGAGAGAGCTTTTTAAACGCGAGTGGCAGGTCGATAAATATTTGCGATTGCTTGTAAATCAGAGCACTTTGGACAGGCTTAAAAATAATGAATCGGCCGCCGAAATATTGGGCGGCTGGAAAAGTGACCTTGCAAAATTTTCCGAACGCAGAACAAAGTTTTTAATCTACAATTAAAACAAAATCAATTCTTATTTCCACTTGCAAAAACGATAAATCACAGATGCAGTTCTCATTCAAACAGCTTTGGCGCAAACCCTAATTTAACAGGGTTTTTCTAGAAAAACACGATAAAACCTATTTACCCAGATCGTGAAAACAGTCAGGTTTATTTCTCCGCAAAAATTGAAATTCAATTTTTCGGAGATTTTTTTGTTTATGGATTTTTAAAAGTGTGCTACTTTACTTTGATTTCATAAAAACTTTAGAAATTTGTAACCCGTTTTTTTGAGATTCCTAGATTGAGATTTCTGCTCATTGAGCAGCAGCTGACCAGATAAATTTACAACCAATGACTGATAAATATCCTTTGTAAATGACAAAGATATTTCGGTAATCGCGCGAAAAACAATACGAAAAATTGAATGTATTTATAGTGTCGAAACAATACTATTCTTGCGGTGTTGATTCCAGATCAAGTAAATATTAGTTGTCTGGAACGAAAATTCGTAGCAGTAAAACCCAGCCCGATTATATTTTCAGAATCTATTTACTTTCCGGATCTAATGACGAGGAATTTCGTGGAGGAGTAAGAATGAGAAAGAATTCTAGAATTTTGCCGATATTGCTCGCGATGTGTTTTTCAGCGATGGCGGTTTTCGGACAAGAGACTTCAGGAAGCATAGAGGGTTTTGTAAAGGATACGACCGGCGCGGTCGTGCCAAACGTAGCAATTACGATAACAACCTCAAGATCAAGCGCAACGAATACATCGACGACGGGTATCGGCGCAGGTTTTAAGAGAACCGTTACAACCAATGAGAACGGTTTTTTCCGCGTGCTTCAAGTACCACCCGGGATCTATGATGTCGGTTCGGCAGCAACGAGCGGGTTTGGCGAAGTCAAACTTGAAAACGTAACGGTTGCGATCGGTCAGAGCACGCAATTAAATATTGTAGCAAATCCGGGCAGCGATGTTTCAACGGTCGATGTTTCAGTTTCCGACGCACCGCCGGTTGATACAACAAATAATGCGATACAAACGACGATCAACGCACAAAAGATCGAGTTAATACCAAAGAGCAATGGATTTACAGGGATCTTGAAAACAGTTCCCGGTACACGTCCTGAAAGCCGTTCGGCCGGATTTTCGGTTGACGGCGCTTCGGGCGGAGAAAATGTTTTCGTGATCGACGGCCAAGAAGTGACCAACTACAGAACGGGTACACTTAACAGCACTTTTGATATTCCGACATCGCTCGTTCAGGAAGTACAAGTGAAATCAAGCGGCTTTGAAGCGGCATTTGGCGGAGCGACCGGCGGTGTTGTAAGTGTTGTGACGCGCGGCGGCAACAATGATTTTCATGGTGAGTTTGGAATGCAGTTTGAGCCTGCGGAATTTGCCGGAACGCCGAGTCCGCTTTTGACAAGATTTACTTCGGGAACGGTGGGCGCAGGTACATTTAAGCAAACTGCGGAGTATTTTAATCCGGCAAAATCGGGTGGTACAAACTTTTTCCCAACGGCAAATTTTAGTGGACCTGTAATAAAAGACAGACTTTGGTTTTTTGGCAGCTATTCGCCGCAGATCTATGAAACTGACGTAAACACGCAGTATTTCACCGATCAACCTGCCGCTACCAGAACTTTTATAACCTCCGAAAACTATCGACGAACAACGAAGTTTGAATATGCTTTCGGAAGAATTGACGCAAATCCATTCGATAACCTTCGTTCGTTTAACGAGTACATTTTTATGGAATCCAACGATCACTGAGGGAAGCATTCCGTCAACTTCGTTTTCAAATGTAGGGTCTTCGGGCTTTGGATTTAATAATGTGCCGACCGCAAATTTTGGTGGAACTACCGGAGTTTTAAGAGGAAATCAATACACGAATCAGCAAGGCGGCATTCAAACGTCCAACCTTGTAACATTTGCGGGCGTATATACCCCAACGAGTAATTTGATCATCGACGGACGATATAATCGCGGATATCTTAATGAAAAAGCTGGAAACTATTTTGTTCCGCGAACCGTGAGAATTTTTAGTTGTGGAACCACAAATGCGGCTTTTCCATGTTCAACAACCGCACAAAACGAAGTTACCTTGAAAGATATTTCGATAAGAGAAACGTATGAATTTTCAGCTTCATATATTTTTAATGCGGGTGGTCGCCATGAATTGAAGGGTGGATATCAAAGGTACGCCATTCTTAATGATGTACAATCCGGCTATGACACGATCGGTCGAATTTCCTTTAATTATGGAACAAAGATCTCGTCACTTCAACCGGGTTTAACCGATACGCCGGGTTCGGTTGGGTCTGCTTCCTTCCGACGAATTGGAACGAGAGGTGTAGGTTCCAATCTTAGCCAAGGCTTATTTATCCAAGACAAATATCAACCGTCCAGTCGGTTAACCCTGAATCTAGGTGTCAGAATTGAGAAAGAAGATCTGCCTACATTTAACGCCAACCCAAGTTCAGTAAATTTTGGGTGGGGCGATAAGATCGCACCAAGACTTGGTTTTGCATACGATGTTTCGGGCAATGGCAAAATGAAGATCTTTGCCAGCTACGGAAAGTTTTTTGACCGTGTCAAATTTGAGCTTCCGCGCGGTTTGTTTGGCGGAGATATTTTTCTTGAAGATTATTTCGAGCTTTTCCCCGGCGATACCTTTCAGAGCTTTGACATAAATAATATTGTCGGCAGCTTTACAGGTACAAGCGTTTGTCCTACAACCGGCTTTATTGCCGCAGGCTCTTTAAGCAGATGCCAAAGAAATCTGCGCGTCAACGCTAATGATCCCGGAGCTTCAGCACTCAGTGGCGGCGCCGTAGATCCAAATCTAAAACCGTTCCAGCAAACGGAATTTACGGTTGGTGCCGAAAGACAGTTGAACAAAGATTATGTTGCCCGGGTTCGCTACACGTATAAAAATGTTGACGAAGCTGTAGAAGACGCGGGAATCGTAAACGCTGCGGGCAGTGAGGCTTACATTATCGGAAATCCGGGAAGCGGACTGCATCTCGAGACTCTTAATGCTCTTGGATACCTGAAGAGCACAGAACCTCAGAGACGATACGACGGACTTGAGTTTGTTTTAGAGAAGAGGCTTTCTGATAATTGGTATTTCAATGCAAACTACACATTTAGCCGTTTGTATGGAAATTACACTGGGTTGGCAAGTTCGGATGAGGCACACAACGTAAATGGACGGCGGTCTCCCGGCGTAACGCGCGCTTTTGACCTTCCGTTTATTGGTTTTACAGCGACCGGCGAACCCGATAATGGCCGCCTTCCAACCGATCGGCCGCATGTATTCAACATATACGGATCATATATTCTTGATTGGGGCGGAAAAACGAATACAACGGAAATTTCCGGTTTTCAGACACTGACTTCCGGAACGCCGATGACAACGTCGATCTACGGACAATCAAGCGTAACTCCGCAGATATTTTATCCGCGCGGTGATCTCGGTCGAAGCCCGGTATATTCGCAAACGGACTTCAGCGTAACTCATCGTTACCGTTTTGGCCGGGACAGTCGATTTACAATGGCTGCCGATATAAACTTTCTTAACCTTTGGGATCAGGCGACGGTTACAGGCGTTTATCCTACGTTGAACACCACGATCGGAAGGCCAAACAATTCCGGGTTGGGTTTATCGGCTGTAAATTATGCTAATGGCTATACATCCGGTGCGCTTCTGCAAACTATCCTGACCCGCATTGCGGCGTCGCCCGATAGACCGGATGCGCGTTACGGATTGCCGCAGCTTTACCAATCACCAAGATCGGTAAGATTTGGATTCAGACTACTATTCTAAAATAGTAGATCGAATTACTAACAAGCCTTGCTGATCGTAAGCAAGGCTAAACTGAAAGATATACTAAATGTTTCATGTTTATACTTTGGCGAAGAGTTATATGGCTCTTCGCCAAAGCTTCTTTTTGGCATTTTAGGTCTTTGCTGCCACACTGACAGGCTACGACAACCTTGATAAAATGGGATTTTTGTTTTTGGTCGATTTACAAAATTCCTTCGTTATACACGCAACGATCATATTAACAACCGAAAAACGTCGGATTTTTAATTTTCCTCAAAAGCGAATATTTATCTCACCTAATTCTAGATTCAGGTCAAATCTTCGATATACGCCTACTGCCCGAAGCTTAGAAAAATGGTTAGGAGCTTTTCCTTCTTGGATATGCAGTTATTTTCTTCAGAGTTTCCTGAACTGCAACTCAGAATTTCTCTTTGAGAATTGACGCGACTAACGTGTTAAAAGCGGCTAATTTGGATATTTCGATCGCTACAATCTACATAAGACGTTTAACTATCGACACCCGTCACGGAAGGCTTCAGCTTTTGGGTAAATTTTGTTTCTGGAGATGAGGCATTCGATTTTAAACCTGGAGGTGCATTTTCAAACCGTACTTCCGTTTTTTGTCTTTATCAGCAAATCGACATGCCTTAAATACGATCCATCAACTAGCTAAATTTCCCCGTTCATGACCCCGTATTTTCACATATAGGTTTACTAAACTGCGTTAGACCAAAACGCTAAATTATTGGCACTATATTTGCATAACGAAACGCGTTTTTGATCAGTAAACATAATATCCAGAGCAAAATTCACTGAATGCTAATCAGCTATTGAGTTTTGAAATTCCGCCAGATCTCCGGCGATCGTAGCCATAACAAATTATTGAAGATATCCCCAAATTCCTAAAGATTCTTTATGGCTATTTGAAGGTTTTTTAGATAAATCCGACAGTAGGGGTATAAAGAATGAATCATTTTTTAAAGCAAAATTTTGTTTTATTTACGATGGTCTTGATCTCGATAATTACATTGACCACCGCTTCGTTTGCGCAGGAAATTACCGGTTCGATAGTTGGAACGGTTCGGGATGCTTCCGGTGCCTGAGTACCCGGGGCAACAATTACGATCACCGATGTTTCAAAGAATAGCGTTATAAGAACATTGACTTCAAACGATAGCGGCGAATTCTCTGCACCGAATTTAGCGGTCAGCATATATCGAATAACGATCAAACCGAAAATCGAGAGCAATTGCGGACCGCAGATATTTTCAAAAGGAATTCCAGTTTTCAGACTGCGATTTATTCCTCAAAAGATCAAACCAAGTAACATGACAACGAAGACCGTTTCGATGTTATCTGATCTTTCAAATTGAAATTAAAGAACTAACTTTTGGAAAATTAGTTATGTTCTATTCCGCCAAAAGAATAAAT
>JBGTEI010000095.1:0-5213 GCA_041747875.1 Pyrinomonadaceae bacterium
TGGCAAATCATAAATCAGCTAAAAAACGAATCAGACAGAACATCACAAAACGTGCAAATAATCGAAGCAACAGAGCGCGTTTGAGAACGCAGATCAAGGTTCTTCGCGATGCATTGGGTCACGGTGACAAGGATTTGAGTCAATCGTCTTTGCAACCGACTTTGTCTTTGATCGATCGAATGGTTAACAAAAATATCCTGCATAAGAATACGGCTGCAAGATACAAATCGCGTTTGACGAAGCACGTAAATGCTTTGGCAAACTAGTTGATTCGAAAACACTTCAGAAAAAAGAGACCGCCCGACATTGGCAGTCTCTTTTTTTTGATTAAACTGATCACGAATACTAATTCGCTGACAATTCAATCACCAGCATTTCTATTTGAAGCCGCGGGTTCCCAACGGAAGTTTTTATTGCAAGGTCCGTATCCGCGATCCTTTTTAATATCCACGAAAACTTCTTCCTTTCTGTCCGTCTCGCAATTTTTAGAAATTCGGCTTTTTCGTTCCAGCGCAGCTTAACGATGTTAGAGATCTGGGACTCTTGTGCGCCTTCCTCCATCAATTCTTTTACCCAGAATAATCGGCGGAAGTTATACGAAAGAAGGCCAAGCAGCATAACAGGCTCAGCGCCGTCATCGAGGATCTTTTTCATAATATGGAGTGCCGTAGTACGATTCTTAGAAAGCAGATGTTCAGCCAGATCAAAATTTGATATTTCACGCGAATTTGGAGCCAATGCCGTTATCAGTTCATCAGTGATCCTCTTTTCAGGAAGCGCTGCAGTTACGAGTTTATTAAGTTCGAGCGTAAGTTTTCTAAGATCGCTGCCGATCAGCCTGACTAAATGTCGAAGCGCACTTTCATCGGCTGACACGCCCGTTTCTTTCAGCTTATCCTTAGCCCAACTCAATAATTCAATATCATCTAATGGTTTAAATTCAACGGCATAACATGTCGAAAGCAATAATCTCGAGATCTTTCTTCGCTTGTCGATCTCATCGGCGACAAAGATCAGGATCGTACTTTCAGAGGGATTCGAAAGATACTTTTTTAAGACCTGTTCGTCTTCCTCTTTGATCGTGTCTTTGTTTTTGCTTGCAGAAACGACAACTTGCGTAACTCGGATCAGCCGTTTCGCATCGATCATCGGTAATTGATCAGCCGCCGCGATGGCAGTAGATACGTCCGAAGTTGCAAGACTTATCTCCGACTCATTGAACGGTCGCAGCTCCGAATCCTTTAGAACCATTTCAGTGATCGTTTTCGTCGCAAGCGACAGCAAATAAACTTCGCTCCCCAACAGCAAATAAACCGGCGCGATATTCTTTTGCCGAAGCTGATTTCGGAGGTCCTGGCGGGTAAATATCTTCATCGATCAAGTACCTTTTGCTTTTCTAACCCCGATCCCGCTGGTTATCGTTGAAACGACAGATTCAGCAAAAGCCCGCGAAATTCTTTCAACAGCCGGATCTTCTTCGTTAAAAAATGAGCGCGGATCATCGGAAAACTCAAAAGAGTCGCGAAAGACAAAATTTTGATTATCATAGAGGATCGCATTTTTCTTCAAATCCCGGATCGTAACTGCAGATGTAATTGTGACTTCATAGACTCTTGCTCTGCCCTGGCTGTCCAAAAGAACTCCGGAGAAACTAAAATCGCGGATCGTACCTTCTACCACAGCGTCCGCATTTTCTCGCCCGCCCTGGACCTTTAAGCCGCGGCCGCGTTTAATAATTTCCTGCATCACCGAATTTGTAAATCTCGATTCGACCCGATATCTCGCGCCACGCGCTTCAAACTGAAATGCCGGAACTGCAATTATCTTAATATGGGGCGGAAGTCCGGAATTTGTGACCGGCTTATAGCAATCCTTAAACCCTACAACAAAGAAAAACAATCCGATTAAAAAGCTAACTCTTAAAAACTTCATAATTCTTTTCTAATTTCGTCCGCCAGTCTGATAGCTTCGGCGATCGGTTTTACGTCGTGTACGCGAACAATATTTGCCCCATTCCAAACAGCGATGACGTTTGTCGCGACCGTGCCATTGAGTCTTGCGTTTGCCGGAGCTTTATCCAGAATTTTTCCGATGAATGACTTACGAGATGTTCCGATCAACATCGGATATCGTGCAAATTTCTTGCATAGAATCTCAAGCTTCGCAATGAGTTGTAAATTTTCCGACTGTGTCTTACCAAACCCGATTCCGGGATCTAAACAGATATTATCATCATTTATACCAAATCTTCCGGCAGTTCCGATGCTGTCGTTAAATCCTTCGGCAACGTCACTAATTATTTCATTAGCAGCCTTCCTTTTTTCATGTAAAGTTTCAAATTCTCCCCTAGAATGCATCAGAATTAGACCCGCATTGTAACTCGCAGAGACTTCAGCGATTCGGACGTCAAACCTAAGACCTGATATGTCGTTGACGATTTCGGCGCCTGCATCCAGCGCTGCCTCGGCAACGGCACTCTTTGACGTATCGATCGAAACAGGAACATCAAACCGGCTAACGATCTCACGGATGAGCGGTACTACGCGGTCAATCTCATCTTCCGGTGACACGGGCGCGCCACCGGGCCGGGTTGATTCACCTCCGACATCAATGATATCCGCACCCTCATTAACAAAGCTTTCTACCTTTTTCAAAGCTTTATCTACCGAAACGAACCTTCCCCCGTCGGAAAAGCTGTCGGGCGTTGAATTCAAGATCCCCATGATGAGGGTCTTTTCGGAATAGTCCAGCTTTCGTTTCGAAGTGCACCACAATTTTGAATTTTCTAAAAGACACATCTAAAGAATCTCCGCCCCGTTTTGGTGGTGATCCTTTCCATATTTTTGCAGAGCCGTTACGACATCGGTCTTTTTGGACTTAAGCGTTCCATCCAATATCAGTTGCGCAGAAGCCATATTTGTGTGACCGTGCGGAACTATTGCTCTGCCTTTCCGCATTCCAAGTATCTTTTTTATAAATACTGTCTGTGGAGGTAGTTTCGCCAATTTGGGAAATGAGATATTCATTGTATTTACCCCAATATCCGGGTTAAAAAATTTGAATTGCGCTGTGAGTTCTTCGAAATCAATAAACGTTAATAGCTCTTCCATCTCGATCTTATTAAAAAGTTTATCTGCCTGTTCCTGCCACAGCAATTGTGATATTTTTTCCGTTTGAAGATCTCCGCAAATATCGTTTAATTCGATCGCCCAATGATTGAGCACTTCCGCGGCTTTCACATCAATAATATTATTGGTCTCCTAAATAGAAATCTCGTTTGCGCGTCGGCAACCGGAGAATAAAGTTTCCAAAAACATAACGGAAAGCGCAGTTCCCAATATTTCACGGGTAAAAGATCTGCGTGAAATATTGTTGTCATCCATTTAGTGCATCACTGCCTTGCTAAATCATTGACAATAATATCAAAAAAGGGCAAATACAAAGAATTGATCTTCGTATCTGCCCTGAAACTAAATAATAATTTAGCCTACGCAGTTGCCGGATTGTTTCCGGTAATCGGCGGAAGGATCGGCTTCTTAAAGGGATTTTTCGTCTCTTCCGGGCTTCCATCATCATCCGAACTTGGACTTTCATCATCGCTTTCGATCGGAAGTCCTGCAACCACTCTGCGAATCTGAACGCTTCCTAAGGTTTCATACTCGAGCAAGGCTTCAGCAAGTCTTACGAGTGCATCAGAATTGCTCTTAATAAGCTCTTTTGCGTAGCCATACTGCTTCGCAATGATCTTGTTGACCTGCTCATCGATTTTAATCGCCGTCTCTTCGGAATAATCTCTGTGTTGATTGATCTCTCTTCCCAGAAATATCTGCTCTTCCTTCTTTCCGAACGTCAGAGGGCCGAGCTCACTCATTCCGTATTCACAAACCATTGCCTGCGCAAGATCCGTGGCACGCTCGATATCATTCGAAGCACCGGTCGTAACATTTGCATCACCGAAAAAAACTTCCTCCGCAATACGACCACCCATAAGAATCGCGATCTGACTAGTCAAATACTCTTTTGTATGACTATGCTTATCTGATTCCGGGAGTTGCATCGTGACCCCTAGTGCCATACCGCGCGGAATGATCGAAACTTTGTGAACAGGATCTGCTTGCGGCACTTTAAGCCCGACAAGCGTATGACCGGCCTCATGATACGCGGTAAGTTTCTTATCTTCGTCCGACAGTACCATGCTCTTTCGCTCGGCTCCCATCATGACCTTGTCTTTGGAAACCTCAAAATCCGACATTGTTACGACTTTTTTATCCAGTCTCGCGGCATTAAGCGCGGCTTCGTTAACTAGATTTGCAAGATCTGCGCCTGTAAATCCCGGTGTTCCGCGAGCTATCACATTGATGTTCACGTTCTCATCCAAAGGAATTTTTCTCGTATGGACCTTTAGGATGCCCTCACGCCCTTTAATGTCGGGTCTACCCACCATTACACGTCGATCGAATCGACCAGGTCTCAATAGTGCGGGGTCTAATACGTCAGGCCGATTCGTCGAAGCCACTAAAATAACTCCTTCATTCGATTCAAATCCATCCATTTCAACAAGGAGCTGATTGAGCGTCTGTTCGCGTTCGTCATGTCCGCCGCCTAAACCTGCTCCGCGATGTCTTCCAACTGCGTCAATTTCATCGATAAAAATAATACACGGGGCGTTCTTCTTCCCCTGATCAAACAAGTCACGAACCCGTGACGCACCAACGCCGACAAACATTTCTACAAAGTCCGATCCAGAGATCGAGAAAAACGGTACATTTGCTTCGCCGGCAACCGCCTTTGCAAGTAAGGTTTTACCCGTACCCGGAGGGCCCACCATCAAAACCCCCTTCGGGATCTTCCCTCCGAGTTTTTGAAATTTTTGTGGATCTTTAAGAAATTCGATGATCTCCTGAAGCTCTTCTTTAGCTTCCTGAACACCCGCAACGTCTTTAAACGTTACACGCTTTTGCTGGTTGTTAAGGAGTTTCGCCTTCGACTTTCCAAAACTAAGCGCTTTATTTCCGCCGGCCTGCATTTGCCTCAGTGTAAATGCCAGGAAACCAAAAATAAGCAAGAACGGAAGTATTTGGATTAGAAGCAACCATCCCCAACCATTTGATTTAGGTTCTTCGGTAGTTTCAACCGGAGACGTTGAATTCGCTTTATTAAACTCGGTGATATTAGTTAAAAGTGTTTCCCGAATAGGGTCACTTCCGATAGTC
>JBGTEI010000096.1:0-7522 GCA_041747875.1 Pyrinomonadaceae bacterium
AAGCAGGACTTGGGACGTAAGAGTGAGGTTGGGCTTGTAAATGGTTTAGCCTGGACTGAAGTTGGCGGTGATGTACTTCAAGTCGAAGCGACCGTTGTAAATGGCCGCGGCGGTGTTCAGTTAACCGGAAAGCTTGGCGAAGTGATGCAGGAATCCGCACATGCGGCGCTGACATGTGTTCGAACCCGTGCAAGAGAGCTTGGTATCGATCCGAAAGATTTTCGGCGGAAAGATCTTCATATCCACGTTCCGGAAGGTGCGATCCCGAAAGACGGACCGTCTGCGGGAATTACGATGGTAACGGCAATGGTTTCGGCGCTGACCAAAAAGCCCGCGAAATATGACGTAGCGATGACCGGTGAAATAACACTGAGAGGCAAAGTTCTACCGATCGGCGGGCTTAAGGAAAAACTTCTTGCTGCGCATAGGTTTGGCATAAAACACATCATAGTTTCGCGAGATAATGAAAAAGATCTCTCTGACGTTCCGGAAGAAGTTCTGGAGGAATTGGATGTGCATTGCGTCGAAATGATCGATGAAGTTCTAAAAATTGCGCTCGATGATAGTCATACCATCGATACGGTTGAGGAAAATGCGCCGCCGTTATTTTCGGGTGATAACGTAAACGACGAGATAAATCTTACGTGATCCGTCTTTACAAACTTAATGAAAATTACATCGGCAGAATTTATCAAAAGCGCGTTTGAGGAGAGTCACTGGATCGAAGACGATCTTCCACAGGTGTCTTTTCTTGGCCGCTCAAACGTCGGAAAATCGAGTCTTCTAAATTCTTTGCTTGGCAGAAAAAAACTCGCACGGACATCAAATACGCCCGGAAGAACGCAAAGTATTAATTTTTTTATGATCAACGAAGCTTACTACTTTGTTGATCTTCCGGGATATGGATATGCAAAAGTTTCGAAGCAAATGAGGTCGGACTGGGGAAAGATGGCGGAAAATTATCTTGCGAAAAGCGGGAATCTTGTGCTATCAATACAGTTAGTTGACTCTCGTCATGACCCTACTAAGCTCGACCAACAGCTTTACGAATGGCTCACATTTCACAGGAAACCCAATTTGGTCGTAGCGACAAAAGCAGACAAGCTTTCAAACAATAAGCTCATTAAAAGTCTTAATACGATCAAGAAAGCGATGCCGGAAAGTAAGGTAATTGCTTATTCGTCGCTTACAGGAAAAGGTAAAGAAGCGATTTGGGGCGAACTTGAAAACGTTGTTTAAAAAACTTCGTGGTTTTATTTGCTTTATTCATTCAAATAAGTTAATAATTATTCATCCCGAAAACTCAAGGATCAGCAGTTAGGATCTAAGCATTTTCAAAAAGCACCACGAAAAGCTTTTCACTTTTTAATTACTCCACTAATTTAAGTATTAAATATCGCATATTCAAACTTGTTAGTGCCTTAGATAAGACCAGATACAAATACCAACGTAAAATTCGTACGTAATTAACCCTATAAAATATCATGCCAACAAAAACAACTCGAGGTAAATCCCGTAAGCCAAAGGCTGAAAACTTCGATAAGAATGAAGAATTAAGTCAGGATGAAGAACGCAACGGCGGCCCGCGAAATAAGAAGGGTCACCCGGCGATTCCATCAAATGGCGATACATTAGACCTCGCAAAGCTAAAAGAAATGTCGATCTCGGAGCTTACCCAGATCGCAAAAGAAATGGAAGTCGAAGGAGCTTCCGGTATGCGTAAGCAGGAATTGATATTCAAAGTACTTGCTGCGCAAACCGAGAAAAGCGGATTGATCTTTTCGCAGGGTGTTTTGGAAACGCTGCCGGACGGCTTTGGTTTCCTTCGTGCGCCGGAATATAACTATTTGCCCGGTCCGGACGATATATACGTTTCACCTTCACAAATCAGAAAATTTGACCTTCGAACGGGTGATACCGTCAGCGGCCAGATCAGACCGCCGAAAGAAGGCGAACGATATTTTGCATTGATCAAGGTCGAGGCGATCAATTTTGAAGCGCCTGAACATTCCAGAGAGAAGATCTTTTTTGATAACTTAACTCCGTTATATCCGGATGAAAAACTCCGAATGGAAACGGAAAACCCGGAGAATATTTCGGCGCGCGTTATCGATCTGGTAACTCCGATAGGAAAAGGACAACGTGCTTTGATCGTTGCACCGCCGCGAACGGGTAAAACGATGCTTTTGCAGACAATCGCTAATTCGATCACGCAAAACCATCCAAACGTGACATTGATCGTATTGCTGATCGATGAGCGGCCTGAAGAAGTTACGGATATGCAGCGCTCGGTTCAGGGAGAGGTTATTTCGTCTACCTTTGACGAACCGCCGACGCGTCACGTACAAGTCGCCGATATGGTCATCGAAAAGGCAAAACGTCTTGTCGAGCACAAGAAAGATGTCGTTATCTTGCTAGATTCAATAACCCGTCTGGCACGAGCGCACAATGCGGTCGTTCCGCCTTCAGGGAAGATCCTGTCCGGTGGTATCGATTCAAACGCGCTGCAGCGTCCAAAGAGATTCTTTGGTGCGGCTCGAAACATTGAAGAAGGCGGAAGCCTGACGATCATCGCTACCGCTTTGATAGATACTGGTTCGCGGATGGACGACGTGATCTTTGAAGAATTTAAGGGAACCGGTAACTGTGAGATCCATCTTGATCGAAAGCTTTCCGACAAACGATTATTCCCATCAATAGATATTCAGCGATCGGGTACGCGAAAAGAAGAATTGCTTATCGATACCGAAGATCTTGCTCGAGTCTGGGTTATGCGTCGAGTTCTAAATCCGCTTTCATCGGTCGAACAAATGGAAGTTGTTCTTGAAAGACTCAGTAAAGCTAAAACAAACGCAGAATTTCTCGCATCGATGCAAAGTTAGAATTTGTAACAAAGTGAATGGTAAATCGTGAATAGAAGTTCAATTCGATTCACGATTTTTCTTTCTTTGTTGAGTAGAATCTTAAACTGGCGTCCAACGATTAAAAATTACCATTTACTAATCACTTTTTTCTATTTACAATCTCGTAAAATATGCGCGTAGCCGTCCTATCATCTGAAGCTGTTCCATACTCAAAAACCGGAGGGCTTGCCGACGTTTGCGGTGCACGTCCCAAGGCTCTTCATCAGATCGGTATCGACTCGCTCCTGATAACACCAAATTATCGTCAAACTAAGGGCGAATACCTTTGGGATATTGCGTTTGATGATCTTTGGTTAAATTGGCGCGGACGTTCGTATAGGGCAAACGTTTTCTATTCCGAAGCGAATGGTTCCCCCACCTATCTGATAGATGCTCCCGAATTTTTTCATCGGGATTCGATATACGGATATACCGAAGATTATGAACGTTTTGCTTTCTTCAACCACGCCGCGCTGGTTTTATTAAAACGTCTAAATGTACCCGTCGATATTGTTCACTTAAATGATTGGCACTGCGGATTTGCCGCCGTTAAGATCGCGCATCTTCGCTTTTGGGATCCGTTCTGGAAAAATACGCGGACCGTTTTCTCTATCCATAATCTTGCGTATCAGGGCGGATTTGGTTCGGGAGAGTTGTGGGGTATGGGATTTGGAAGCCAGTTTGAGCGAGATCATTTTGCGTTTAATGGTTATGCGTCTGCACTGAAGGCAGGGTTGAGTGCAAGCGATATGCTTTCGACCGTTTCGGGTAAATACGGATACGAAATACAACAATCTGAAAATGGTTATGGACTCGATTGGCTGCTTCGAATGCGCCGCGACCAGCTTATCGGAATAACAAACGGTGTGGATTACGACGTTTGGAATCCGGAGACGGATGAGAATCTTACTGCTCATTTTAGCTACCGGGACCTGACCGGGAAAAACGAGTGCAAACGGGAACTTCTTGAGAATTTTATGCTCCCCGTTGATCTTGATCGTCCTGTTTTTGCGTTTGTTACGCGTTTGACCGCGCAAAAGGGAATTGAATTGATCCAACAGGTGGCCCAGGAGATCATCGATACCGGTGCTTATATTATCGCGCTTGGTTCCGGAGATAAAACGTATGAGAATTTCCTTCACCGGTTGAGGAACTATGCGCCGAGACAGGTTGGGACCTATGTCGGTTATAACGAAGATCTGGCTCATAAGATCGAAGCGGGGGCTGATATTTTTTTAATGCCCTCAAAGTTTGAACCGTGCGGACTGAACCAAATGTATTCGCTCCGTTACGGAACGGTTCCGATCGTCCGCGCGGTTGGCGGACTCGATGACACGATTCAGAACTATGACCGTGTGAATGCGCGTGGAAATGGTTTTAAGTTTGACGAATTTCGCGCAGATAAATTTTTGGAAAAGATCTACGAGGCGATGTTTGCTTATGCCGAGCCGGATGTTTGGAAAAAGATCCAATACAACGGAATGACAGAAGACAATTCGTGGCAAAATGCGGCACGGAAGTATGCATCGCTTTATCAAATGACACTCAGGAATTAAGGAATGCTTTGTCATAAAATTGATGAAAATCTTGAATTGCGATTGGTGACCCGCAAATATAGGGACGAACTATTCGAACTCGTTCGCCAAAACATTGACTATTTGGGTGAATGGCTATCATGGGCGACGGCGGAATCGTCTGAAAAAGACACTGAAGCCTTTATCGAGCGGGTATTGAAAGCCTTCTGCAATGACGAACAGATTCCCTTGGTTATAGTTGAAAACGGGAAGCTTATCGGAACGATCAGTGCATTTAGCATCGATCAAAACAATAAGAATGCTGAGATCGGCTATTGGATCTCAAAGGATTCGCAGGGAAAAGGTATAGTCACCAAGTGTTGCAGCGCGATAATCGATCATTGTTTTCAGGAGTTAGATCTGAACCGAATTGTGATAAAATGTGCGACGGAAAACTTCAAAAGTCAGGCAATACCGGAAAGATTAGGATTTACAAATGAAGGCATTTCACGACAAGTGGCATGGCTGCAAGATAGGTTTGTCGGTTTGATCGTTTATTCGATCTTAAAAGAGGAATGGAAAGGGGCAAATAGTGGAAATGAGTAAACGCAGATGTTTGCCTGCCACTGATCACGAATTATGATTATTGTAATTATCGGTTCGCAATGGGGCGATGAAGGAAAAGGTAAGGTCGTCGATCTTCTGGCAGACCGGTTTGACATTGTCGCGCGATATCAGGGCGGACACAATGCCGGGCATAGTGTATATGTGGGCGATAAGGCATTTGTGCTCAGACTTTTGCCTTCAGGGATCATTCATGAAGACTCCGTATGTGTCCTTGGCAACGGAATGGTGATCGATCCGATCGCGTTTTTTGAGGAGATTGACCAAATTGCAGGAAAAGGGATATCGGTTACGCCTGAGAGGTTGAAGGTTTCGAGCCGTGCGCATTTAATAATGCCGTACCATCGTGTGCTTGATCACACCTCTGAGGAACGTCTTGGAAATGAAAAAATCGGAACGACGCTTCGAGGAATTGGTCCGGCGTATGAAGATAAAGCGGGAAGACGGGGAATTCGCGTAGCAGACGCACTGTCACCGGAAGTTTTGAAATACCGTATCGAACGAAACCTCGAAGAAGCAAACCGCGTGATCGTCCTCTACGGGCGCGAACCATTGCGTTCTGAAGACATATATGAAGAAATTTCCGTGCTTGCCGAACGGCTGCGCCCGTTTGTGTGTGAAACTTCAAAGTTTTTTGCTGACGCACGGAAGGCTGATAAGAAGATCCTGCTCGAAGGTGCACAGGCGACATTGCTCGATGTAGATCACGGGACCTATCCATTCGTCACATCTTCAAACCCAACTGCCGGTGGAGCTTCTGTCGGCGCCGGGATTCCGCCTCATCATATTTCAGGCGTATTGGGAATCGTCAGAACCTACGCGACACGCGTCGGTGAAGGACCGTTTCCAACAGAAATGCTTTATAGTGAAGAAGATGTAGCGAATTTGATCCGGACGAGAGGAAATGAATTCGGATCGGTTACAAAACGGCCGCGCAGATGCGGATGGTTTGACGCAGTTGCAACGCGATATGCTGCGGAATTGAACGGTTTTGATTCACTTGCTTTGACTAAGATCGATGTACTTGATGCGCTCGATGAAATTAAAGTTTGTGTCGGATATGAGATCGATGGGGAACATGTCGATACATTTCCCGCAGTTTCTCATGACCTGAGGCAGATCAAACCGATCTATCAGACCCTTGAGGGTTGGAAATCCGAAACGCTTGGAATAACCAATATTGAAGATCTCCCCGTAAAAGCGAGAGAGTATGTAGATTTTCTGGCGAAGGAGATAGGCGTCGAGATCGGACTTATTTCAACCGGACCGGAGCGTGACCAAACAATTATTCTCAAAGATTCCGTAATGGAAAGTTGGTTTAACTAAAATAGGAAATCGACTTGCGTTTCCTGCACTATAATACTAGAATCTAAAATTTCGTTGGCATAAAGCTGACGGAATTAGACAATATGGTCCGATAGCTCAGTCGGTAGAGCAAATGGCTTTTAACCATTGGGTCGAAGGTTCGAGTCCTTCTCGGATCACCATCTTCTAAAAGCAAAAAGGCGATTCTTCGGAGTCGTCTTTTTGTGTCTTAATTCCGGTCAAATGCACGCTTTTTAGTCGCACGCCTTTTTCGAATCCCGCGATAATTTCCCGCCATTCAAATACCTCTTTTTTCAAACCCAACGCATAGACTCAAATGCGATCCCGTTCGACGAACAAACCGAACGGAACGGGATTTGCACATATATAGGTTAGAACTTATCAAAACGTATTGTTTTAGTTCATTTTGAAATTGCAGAAGCGGTTGAAGCCGAACGACTTAGAGAATTCTAACGGTTTTATTAACAAGCAGTTAAGTGCAATAAAATCGAACATCGCAAGAATAACCGCTTTTTAGTTGGAGTAGAATATTATGAATCAAGTACAAGAAGGCGGAAAGTGCAGTCACGGAGGATGTGAATGCACGGAGATCGGGGCGGATAATTACTGCAGTGCAGATTGCCGCATCGCTGAAGAAAACGGAAAACAGGGAAGTTGTACGTGCGGGCACGTTGAGTGCCGGGTTACGGAGGTTTAGAAAACGATTCCAGAAACAGGATCAGACTGCGCAACGGGTAGAAACAAATTTTGGAGGTAAGAGAAATGATAAAATCGCGAATTTTTGGTTTCTTGATGGTCGTAACGCTGTTTTTTGTCGGAAATGCACTCGCGCAGAATGATGAACCGGAATTTTCGGCAGATCTGACCGGTGCCGCAGAAGTACCGGGGCCGGGGGATCCTGACGGGTTTGGCACTGTCGTGATCCGTCTTAATAAGAATAAAGCTGAGGCGTGCTTTGAAATTACAGTTGAAGGAATTGATCCTGCTACGGCTGCGCATATCCATGAGGGCCCGGCGGGCAAAGCCGGATCGGCAGTCTTGACACTAATGCCACCGCCGAATGATGAATCCGATGGGGAAGAAAGTGAATCAGATTGCATCAGTGTTGATCCGCTATTGATCGAAAGAATGATCATGAATCCTTCAAATTTCTAT
>JBGTEI010000097.1:0-6003 GCA_041747875.1 Pyrinomonadaceae bacterium
GCGATTCGTTCGACCTCGCTCCGGTAATTATCACGCGTCGCAAAATCCATTCCGGCATAAGCATTTGCCGGGTCGTCACGCAATAGTCGGTCAACGAGTGAGACGCTTTCAAAGAATTCGCGCCAGTCCAACGCCGAAAGAAGCCGCATGCTGCCTACGATGTTTGCAACCGAAACCTGCGCCGCGGCTTGCCGGTTGTATTCTCGGTGAGCGAGAAGCTCGAGCGTTACTCCTTCAGGGCGGAGACGGCGCTCCAGTTTTTCAAGCGCGTAGCCTGTAAAATCCTCGCCTTCGTAAAGCCGCGCGGCAAACTGCACGAGAAACGCCTGCGAAAATTTCTCCGTTAATTTTCCCTCGTCGAAGTTTTTAGCCAGAATCTCGAAGGTTTTGCCGGAAAACTCCTTCCCTGAGAATTTGGCTAATTGGCCTGCTAATTGGTCAGCGGCGAATCGATCGGCGCGGGATTGCACGATCTTGTCTGCCAGCCGGCGCAAATTCTCGATCAAGACGAGGCGCAAAGAGATCGGGAATGCCCATATCTCACCGATCGTCAGATCAGTTGTTTTTTGAAAGGATCCAAGAAATGTCCTTAGAACCGCGGGCTCGAATTGGTTGTCTGTGTGCGAAATGATCTCATAGGCAAGCCGGTAAATTCGCGGGTAACCTGCTAAAGAACCGGTTTCGAGCTTTGGCAGTTCGCGGTAATACTTTCTCGGCAGATCCTGATGTGCCTCGCGCAGCTGTTCTTCAATAATATAAAAATTATCGACGAGCCACTCAGCGGAGGGTGTAAGCGGAGCGGTGCGGGCCGCATTGCTTAGTGATTTGTATGCCGAAAAGAGAGAATGTTTGTTTTCTTCGAGTCGTGCCGGCAGATCAAATCCGTGATCTCCGGGCGAGGAGAGCAAATGGGTGCGGGCGATTTCCGCAGCTCGCTCTTCGAGATGCGCCGGACTGAAAACTTCCGGATGCGGCTGTAATTCGTCTTCGAATGTTAAATTTTTAGAGATCTCAACGGGGTTTCCTTCTTTTATATGATCAAGCATTTTCGGTTTGGTATTTTTTTTCGCGGACGATCTCAACCATACACTGCGCACGGGCGACGATCGCTGTTGCTACACCGCCGAGCAGCGAGTTTTTATTTGGTTCTGCCGTGTCGTTTTCGCCGATAAAAATACAATCCGCGCCCCATTCTTCGGCAGCCGAAATGATGATCTTTTTCGGGTCGCCGTTTTCGATCAATTCGGTCACAGAGAGTTCGGCGCGCTCCAAAATTTGTCTGGCATCTTTAAGGTAACGGCATACTTGTTCATAATCCTTTTCAAAAAGATCACGGACGGCAAGCAGTCGAACCTCGCTTCCCATTATCCACATACGTCTCGCCACTTCGTTTACTGCATCGGTTGCCGCCCGCGAACCGTCCAGACCGATCAAAAGGCGCCCCGGTGAACCATTTTTCCACGCCTGACCGCGCACGATGCGTACCGAACATTCGGCTTCATTTGCAATTTTTTGAGCTACCGAACCGAGCGCGAATCGCTTGCTTTCCGTTTGCCCGTGCGAACCAACAACGATCAGATCGGCGTCCCATTTCTTTGCCTGTCTGATTATTTCGCGCGCCGGCGAGCCATTTAATATAAGTGTTTCCGTTTTCCAATCGGGGAAAAATGTATAGAGCAGTTTTGCCGCTTTTTCAAGCATTTTTTCGTATTCGCCGAGAAGCTCGGCGTTAGCTTTTTCCTCATCCAGCGCCGGTTTTGCGGCAATCGAATTTGTCGGTAGAATACTACTTTTATGCATTTCAGAAACGCTATAGCCCGAAAACCAGCTTTCCTGAACGGTGGTGATCAAGGCTTCTGCCTCGCGCGGCAATCCGGCGCGCGGCAGGTCTCTTATCGCATCGCCGGCACAGCTCGAACCATCATATGGGATCAGGATCTTCATTCGCTTATTAATACTTCTTTCCCTTTTATGTAAATGCTGAGCCTGGTTAGGCGGGCGGATCGCAAAACGTTTTTGTGATCTGCTTCGCCGAATTGATCCGGTGATCAAACCTGATCCAACAATTTAAACTTATAGTTTATGGTAGTAGTTCAAGAATCCGATGTCTGTGCGTTTTCGCTCATATGACGTGGGAATGAGAAGAGTCAATTCGATCATGCTTCAACGCCGGAGATCACATCAAAGAGTTCTTCATCTATCCGGCTCTGACGAAGACGATGATATTCACCGTTGAACTCTTCCGGCAGATCCAAAATGTTTCTATCTGCACGCTGCATGGCCGCCAAACGGCTCGCATTTTCGCTTGCAAGTGATTCTGAGCAGGCGCGAAAGATGGAAATAAAAAGATACCCGCTTATAAAAGAGCGCAGGGTCCGTATCATGGTCGCCGATTACTTCCGGCAGACCGTTCGCAGGCTATGGAATTGTGACAGTTTGCGTCGCTCGGCCGTCGTCGGACGATTGCAGAGAAGATAGAGTTAGTCAATCTTACCGAGGCTTTGGCTATTCAAATTCAACGAGGGTCTTTCCGACGAGCCGCGTGATCGCGTTGATCGAAGTCTGCACTTTACTGAATTGTTTTATCGTCTACGCGATAACTCCTGATAATTTTTGGCAGCGCAGCTTTGTTCGAGCGCATTATCATTTTCACCCCGCCGTGCCGCTCGGTCACAAAAAACCCGGTGAAATAGTGCCGATTGAGCTGAACCGACATTCGATTCTTCACCCTGCCAGATCCCCAAAGCAGGTTGTTGGATCGCCCGGCCAAATGAAAATGTCAGCGCCCACGGAATGTGCGATTTGAATCGGACATTCATCGCGTTAAGACGCTCCGAAGCAAGCTCGCACGATTGTCCGCCCGACAAAAAAGCGATACCCGGTACCGCTGCCGGAACTGTTCTGAGGAGACATTCGACGGTCGAATCGGCGATCTCGTCAGCCGTATGCTGGTCGGCGCATTTCAAACCCGGAACAACCATATTTGGTTTGAGGATCATTCCTTCCGGCATCACGTTTAGTAGATAAAGCTGTTTGAAAACCGTTTCGATCACTTCCTCTGTTACGTCGCGGCATCGCTCAAGTGATTGGTCGCCGTCCATCATCACTTCCGGTTCGACGATAGGAACGATCCCTGCTTCCTGACATAACCCCGCATAGCGGGCAAGCGTATGAGCATTCGCCTCGATACAACCACTACTCGGCAAAACATCGCTGATGACGATCTCCGCCCGCCATTTGGCAAAACGAGCGCCCATCTGTGAATACTCCGCGAGACGCTTTTGTAAGCCATCGAGCCCTTCGGTGATCTTTTCGCCCACCAACGCCTTTGCGGTCGTGATCAATTGTTCAGTGTTTATTTGCGAAACTGCTTTCATAAATTTTCTTAAATTTTACCCATCTGATTCGAGCTAAATTGATTGCGGAGTTCAATTTTTAGCCCGAGTGTTTACACTTTTGTTCCGAATGCCGCGCCGACAAGTGCCGTTGCAGCCATCGCGACTGCGCCCCAAAAGGTAACTCGAAGCGCGCCTTTCCAAATGCCGGCTCCGCCCGTTTTGGCGGCCACGGCACCGAGAATACCCAAAAATAAAAGTGAAGATACCGAAACTAACCAGACGAGCATTGAAACAGGCGCAAATATTGCAACGAGCATCGGCATTGCTGCGCCAACTGCAAAACTTGCCGAAGAAGCAAATGCTGCCTGAACCGGTTTTGCGGCGACGATCTCAGAGATCCCTAATTCATCACGTGCGTGCGCGCCCAGGGCGTCTTTTGCCATCAACTGTTCGGCAACTTCATTTGCCAAATCAGGTTCAAGACCTCTTTGAATATAGATATTCGACAGTTCTTTATGCTCAGCTTCGATACTGTTTGCCAATTCAAGTCTTTCAACATTGAGATCTGCCTCTTCCGTATCCGACTGCGAACTAACCGAAACGTATTCGCCGGCCGCCATCGACATCGCGCCGGCGACCAAACCTGCCATTCCGGCGATCACCACCGCGTTGTGATTTACATTTGACGAAGCGACCCCAACGATCAAACTCGCCGTCGAAAGAATCCCGTCATTTGCCCCCAAAACCGCCGCCCGAAGCCAGCCGATATGGTGTGTCTTGTGTCGTTCTCGATGTGCCATAATTTTTAATCGTTATGCCTTTTCTATATCTAAAATAAGATCCTAAAACAATTTAGCCGTCCCATTTCCATTCTTGTATTTCCGGCAGGTCATGACCGTGCTGGTCAATATAAAGCTTGTGTTCGATAAGTTTATCCTGCATCTTCTGCTTCAGATACGAACCCTTTGATCCCAGACCCGGAATCCGGTCAATCACGTCCTGCACCAGATGAAAACGGTCGAGATCGTTTTGGACACGAATATCGAAGGCGGTCGTGATAGTACCTTCTTCCTTGTAACCGCGAACGTGCAGATTTCGATTTGCACGGCGATACGTAAGCCGGTGGACCAGCCACGGATAGCCATGAAAAGCAAAGATAATGTGTTTGTCTTTGGTAAAGATCGAATCGTAATCGGGCTCGCTTAGTCCGTGCGGATGCTCGCTTGCTGACTGTAGTTTCATCAGATCAACTACATTGACCACGCGAATCTTTAGATCGGGAAGATTTTTACGAAGTATCGAAACCGCCGCCAAAACTTCAAGCGTCGGCGTATCACCGCAGCAAGCCATAACGATATCCGGTTCGGAGTCCTGATCGTTGCTCGCCCATTGCCAGATGCCTATGCCTTCGGTGCAATGAATGACCGCGGCATCCATCGTCAACCATTGAGGAAGCGCGTGTTTTCCGGCGACGACCACATTTACGTAATGCCTGCTCCGCAGACAATGATCGAACACTGACAAAAGACAATTGGCATCAGGCGGAAGATATACACGCACAATGTCGGCTTTTTTGTTGATGACATGATCGATAAAACCCGGATCCTGATGTGTAAAGCCATTGTGGTCCTGCTGCCAAACGTGCGAAGTGAGCAGATAATTTAGCGATGCTATCTTCCGGCGCCAGGGAAGTTCGGATGTGACTTTGAGCCATTTGGCGTGCTGGCTGAACATCGAATCGACTATTCGAATAAACGCCTCATAACTGTTAAAAACTCCGTGTCTCCCGGTCAGCAGATAACCTTCCAGCCAACCTTCGCACTGGTGCTCGCTGAGCATTGAATCAAGCACCTGCCCCGTTGGTGCGAGAAATTCATCGCTTTCTTTTTCGCGCGCGTCCCATTGCCGGTCGGTAACTTCAAAAACCGCGCCGAGAAGATTCGAGAGCGTTTCGTCCGGACCAAAAACACGGAAATTCTTCTGTTCCTGATTTAGTTCGGCGACATCCCGCAGAAATTTGCCGAGTACCATTGTGTCCTGACCTTCGACCGATCCCGGCGAAGGAACATTCACCGCGTGAGTTTGAAAATCGGGCATCCGCAGGTCACAGAGCAGTGCGCCGCCGTTGGTATGCGGATTTGCTCCCATCCGGCGGTCGCCTTTTGGAGCTAGTTCGAAGAGTTCGGGCATCAGACGCCCGTTGTTATCAAATAGCTCTTCGGGGCGGTAACTTTTCATCCAGCTTTCAAGCTCTCCGACATGATCGGGATGGGCGGCGTCGACAATGAGCGGTACCTGATGAGACCGGAAGGTTCCTTCGATCTTCAAACCATCTACAAATTTTGGTCCCGTCCAGCCTTTTGGCGACCGCAAAACGATCATTGGAAAGTGCGGGCGGGCGGTGTCATTGTTAACCCGTGCATTAGTTTGAATTTCCCGGATGTCTTCGATGGCTTTATCCATAACTTCAGCCATCAATTGGTGCATCTTTTCGGGATCGTCGCCTTCGACAAAGTAGGGAGTCCATCCGCAGCCGCGGATAAATTGCTCAAGCTCCTCATGCTCGATGCGGGCCAAAAGCGTCGGATTACTGATCTTGTAACCATTGAGGTGCAGGATCGGCAAAACTACTCCGTCAGAGATCGGGTTGAGCAGCTTGTTGGAT
>JBGTEI010000098.1:0-3707 GCA_041747875.1 Pyrinomonadaceae bacterium
CCGTTACAGAAGAACTGAGAAATAAGATCGCGGAGATGTTAGAAACCTTGAGAAATTCACGGTAGATCTCAAGTTATGAAAAACGGGTCGTCAAAAGAATCGCGTTTCTAATTTATGCGCCCGTGGGATTCCGATTCGAAATCTGTTAACTTCTATCAATTACAAACTTACGTGTGAGGACTACTATGCCACCTATTGCAATAAATTTTGGTCGACTTTTGGTTTTAATTGGAATTATCGGTTATGCGATCGGATATTTTGACGGCAAATTGAGCACGACGGCTCTCATTCCCGCAGCTTTTGGGATCGTGTTGATGATTCTCGGATATGCGGCGCAGGCAAAGGAAAACTTGCGAAAACATTTGATGCATGTCGCAGTTTTGGTCGGGTTGATCGGTTTTCTTGCATCGGCGGGAAGATTACTTTCTAAGATCACCCAGCTCAGCTTTACGCCGGCTGTGATCGCCCAGGTCGCGATGGCGTTGACCTGTCTCGCTTTTGTTGTATTTTGCGTCAGATCCTTTATGAACGCGCGGAAGAATGACTAATGCCGGATCAAAAGATAGCTTTTCGAGAGATCGGATGGGAGATTGTCGCCGAAGGTGTCCGTGAGAAACGATTTGAGCAGAACGGCAGTACGATGCGGCTTCTTGAAATAAGCCGCAGTATGAATCATCCGGAATGGTGCTTAACCGGGCATTATGGTTACGTGGTTGAAGGTGATCTAGAGATAGTTTTTGAAACTAAGACCGAAAGTTTTTCCAGAGGCGACGGAATATTTATACGATCGGGCGAATCTGAAAAACACATTCCAAACCCAATTACCGGCAAAGTGATTCTATTTTTGGTCGATGAGATCTAACCCTTGAATGCAGGAAGACTGATCTTTATCAAGAGTCCTTCATCTTCCATGTTCTTTGCTGTAATTGTTCCGCTGTGGCTGCTTACCGCCCTTTCTGCAATCGCCAGACCGAGTCCGATTCCGCCGCTTTTACGATCACGTGCTTCCTGTACCCGATAAAAAGGACGAAACATTTTTTCGAGATCCGACTCAGGAACACCTTCGCCAAAATCCCGGATATTGACATTTGTAGTTCCATTCGTGTTAACAACTGAAACTTCAACCGTAGAATCGGTTTTTGTATAGCGGACCGCATTTCGCAAAACATTCTCAACCGCACTTCTCAGAAGTTGCTCATTTCCAAACACTTTCGCCTGATCCATCTGTTTGATCTCAACACGCCTGTCAGCGGCCTTTGCCTCAAAATCCGCGTCCGCCGCAATTTGCTCTACGACCTTAGCGAGATTTATCTCGTGTTTTTCAAAACTCTGCGATCCCGTTTCGAGTTTGGAAAGCGTTAAGAGCTGCGATATCAGATCATTTAGTCTGTCAGATTCCTTTTCAAGCCGCTGAATTAGGGTCTCGGTTTCAGGATTTGCTTTTGCCCGTGCGATCTCGAGAGCAACATTCATCCGCGCCAGCGGCGAGCGCAATTCGTGAGAAATATCCTGAGTAAGTCGTTTTTCGGAGGTGATCAGTCTTTCTATCCGCTCTGCCATCTCGTCGAAATCATTAGCCAAAAGCGCAAGTTCATCTCCGTGCTTTCCTGCTTTATTTCCGACCCGTACTTCAAGCTCACCCGAAGCAAATTTTTGTGTGGCCTCACGAAGTTTTGAGATTGGAGCCGATAAATATCGGGCCAGAGCATAACAAACCAATCCGGTCATCAGCAGCACGACGAATCCCTGAAGCAGAAGCTTCGGAGTAAAAAACGGAGGCGGACTGAATCTCTTTAATTCAATTACATAAAAGTAGGTTTCACTGTTTTCTAAAACAACCTTCTTTGCGCCAAAGATCCTGTCAGGATATTCAAGAAATTCGGGTTCATTGGTTGAATTGGCACGATCGAAAAGGCCGCTGATATTTACGTAATCCAGATCGCCGGCGATCAGCTTACGTTCCCGGTTAAAGAATCCGATCGAATTTATTCGCCGTTTGCTTTTCTGGCGTACAAAATATTCCTGAAGCCCATCGATCCCTTCATTTTCGTAGATCTGCACTGCGGTTGCCGAATTCAAATTGATCGATTCACCGACAAACGTCTGCCACTGTTTGGCTAACGGCTCAGAACTCGTCGACCACGTCACAAGCAGCAAAGAGCCTACGATAAGCGCCATCGCAAGCCAAAACCATAGAAATATTTTTAGAAACAAACTCATTGTTATCAATTAGCCAAAGTATAAATGTATCCGACAGAACGGATCGTTTTTATCCGATCTTCTTCGTTTTCCCGTTTCCCGAGTTTCTTCCGGAGATTACTAATGTGCATATCAAGACTTCGGTCAAACGGCGACAATTCGCGCTCCAAGACCTGCTGGCTTAGATCTTCCTTTTTGACGATCGTTCCTGCTTTTTCAACAAGTGCGACGAGCAGGTCGAATTCGACAGCCGTCAATCCGAGTTTTTCACCCTCAAGCTGCGCGTACCTTCCGGCAAGCGAAACTTCGAGATCCTCTACTGTGATCTTTTCCGGTGAACCCTCAGGTATTTCCGGCTCCTGAATTCGGCGCATAATCGCCCGGAGGCGTGCAACCAGTTCTCGGGGATTAAAAGGCTTTGGCAAATAATCATCAGCCCCGATCTCAAGCCCTACTATGCGTTCCATATCTTCACCGCGTGCGGTAAGCATCAAAACAGGGATCTTAGATTCCTTGCGCAATTCGCGCAGGACATCGAATCCGTTTTTTTTCGGAAGCATCACATCAAGTATTACCAGATCGTGATTGCCCTCAAGAGCGGTTTCCAATCCAATTTCACCGTCATTTACAGACTCCACTTCAAATCCTTCAACTGTAAGATATTCCGAGACCAATTCACAGAGCTCTTCGTCGTCATCGATGATCAATATTTTTCCCATAAATAAGTAATGGCTAATTCAATAGCCAGTTCGAAAAAAGATTCTATCGTAAAATTCGGGAGGGTTATGTCAAGAATTGTAAAGGATTTAACAAATCAACGAAAACGATGTCTGTTTTTTGCAAAAGCCTCGAACAATTACTGTGAATACCGTCGGTTAGCGACGATCCGCTGAATTACATTTCTTTACACTAGTTCACCCAAAACTTACATTTTCCGTCTTCCATTCTGCGTCTAAATCACTGAACGCGGACGAAATCCGCTAATTTTAACGTAAACATAACTTATTAATTCTTTAAGGAGAAAACACGAAATGAAAAGGATAATTGTTGGAATTCTTGCAATCGCGCTGGTCGCTATCGGTGCAGTTTTTGTATTTGGACAAACAGCAGGGAGATCTATGGAAGGAAAAAACGAATTTGGTAAACGCGGTGACCATGATAAATCCGGTCGCGGCGGTAAACACGGCAAAAGAGGCGGAATGATGGGAAGAGGTTTTCGCGGTGTCGATCTGACAGACGCACAAAAAGAGCAGCTGAAAACAATGAGAAAAGCGAACCACGAGGCTTCAAAACCTTTTATGGAAGAAATGCGCGCTAACCAAATGGAACTCAGAAAACTCAGTGAAAATGGCACTTTTAATGAGGCTGCGGTTCAAGCACTGGCGACAAAACAGGGCGACCTGCACGCGAAAATCATTGTCGCAAAACAAAAGGCACAATCAGAATCGTATGCTGTCTTAACAGCCGAACAAAAGACGAAACTGACTGAAATGAAGGCAAATTTTGCA
>JBGTEI010000099.1:0-1780 GCA_041747875.1 Pyrinomonadaceae bacterium
GTCCGTTTTATGGTTCCCGTTAGCCTCCGTCAGAAGGAAAAGCGCGGCGCAATGGGGAATATAATCTCGATTCTGCCGGTAGAGATACCGCTTGATATTGATGACCTACCGAAGCGGTTTGCGTATGTAAATCAAATAACCGCGCTAATGAAAGAAACAAAACTTGCGGCAGGGCTGTTAACCGTAGGCGCGATGTATTCGATGATGCCGGCGCCGCTGCAGTCTGTATTTGGTCAGCTTGCTGATCTTCCTTTTCCGCCTTTTAACATGGTGGCGACAAACGTTCCGGGGCCGCAAATTCCGCTTTATCTCGTCGGCAGGAAAATGCTCAAGCATTATCCGTACGTGCCGGTTGGATACGGATTAGGACTCGGCTGCGCGATATTCAGTTACAATAACGATCTTTATTTTGGATTATCGTCCGATGCGAAAGCGATGTCAGATGTCGATAAGTTCAAAACGATACTCGATCAATCTTTTGCGGATCTCAAGGCAGTTGTTGTGGAGATGGAAGACAAAGCGAAGACGGCGGGGGCGTAGAAGGTAATACGTAATACGCGGTACGCAATACGCCGGACGCGAATTGTAAATTGCGTGACGAATTACGAATCAACAGGCGAATCGCGTAAAGCGAACTGCGAATAACGAACTACGAATTACGTGCAGCAAAACTTATGGACATTCTAGAAAGCGAAATTGAAGCTCTGACGGGTTTTGACAAAGAAATGCGCGAATCTGCGCTGCCGATATGGTTTGAATCGCTCGTCGGAGTTGATTGGACGCTTCTTCATCTTTCGCCTGTCTATTACGGGTTTGGCGTGCCAAAAGGTAATGGTTATCCGACGGTGGTTGTACCCGGCTTCCTCGGTTCGGATCTTTATTTGTACGAACTCTACTTGTGGCTTTCACGGATCGGATATACATCCTACTTCTCAAATATTGGCTGGAATGCCGATTGTCTCGATACGCTAACCGATAAACTTCTCGAAACGATAAAACGCGCAAATGATGATACCGGAAAGAAAGTGCATCTGATAGGACACAGCCTTGGGGGCGTATTATCGCGTTCGGCCACGGTACAGCGTCCTGATTTGATCGAATCTGTGATCACGCTTGCATCGCCGTTTCGCGGTGTGCGTTCTCACCCAAGGGTGCTTGAAATGTCGGAAAAGATCCGCACGCGTATTTTCAAGAATGTTGATAAGTCGGAATTCCCGCATTGTTATACGGGACATTGTGACTGTATCGCCGTCAGATCGCTGCAAACGGGATTACCAAAAGATATAAAGCAAACCGCGATTTACACAAAATCTGATGGAATTGTAGATTGGAAAAGCTGTCTTTCAAGACGTGAAGAAAATAATTATGAGGTCTCGGGCACCCACGTCGGGCTTGTATACAATTTTCAGGTGTATAAACTGATCGGTGATCGGCTTAAATCCGAGAAATAAGGGCAAAACCAAATAGTGTTTACGACAAAGATATTAAAATAAAAGTCCGACCCAGGCCATTCGCGTGAGTGCTTCATCAAGCCTTTTAGCAATATATTCCGTAAATGTCTCATTGCTAACATCTTCTTCTTTTTCGTGCTTTAATCTGGCGACGAGTTCTGTGACAATCTCGTCCCTTGTTCGTTCGCCATTGAGCAAATCGAAAAGTTCTTTCGTAAATTCGTCGGAGAGTATCAAATTTACTCCTTGAAAAGTCGGGATTCTTTCTCCTTTTTTAGCCTGCATCCGTGCAAGTTCGCTTACCCTTGGTTTTTCAGGTATATAGTTTA
>JBGTEI010000100.1:0-7972 GCA_041747875.1 Pyrinomonadaceae bacterium
CCAACACCTTTAACTCCTGTAGAAAGATCCGTAATCCAGGCAAATGATATCGGCCGCAGATCGAATGAACTGAGAAATGTTGAAGCTTTTCCGGTTAAAAATGATCAAGAACGAAAGATTTTCAGGGAACAGATCGAACCACTTTATCGGAAGCCAACTGACGAAGAAATGCTGCTTCTTGCGCCCGGAGTTAGTGTACTTTCAGGAAATGAATCCTTTTTAAAACAAAAACACACAGGGCTCATCAAACTGATAATTGATCGAGATTGCGTAGAGAATTTAAATGTAGTTAAGGCGTCGGCTGAGTGTGCAAAATACACGATGCCGGGCGCGGGCTCGGCATATTCTTTTCGGGAAGAAATGCATCGGCTGATTCGCCTCGCGGATCTGAATTTCAGGAGGAATTCATTTCAGGCGCTTGGTACGCTGACACACGGAATAATGACAGATCTTGGCGATATTCCGATCGATTCGATCGATCTGAAAAGCCCGGATGTGCAATTTATTGTTGATTTCAAGCCCGCAAAAGACATCAATTCCGCTGCGAAGATAGCGGGCGATCTGACGAAGGGAATAAAGGATAAGAATAGCGTCTACGCAAGTGTTTTACCGGTAAAAGAAAACTCGACGTATCTTCTGCGTTCGATAGCTTATCGCGGTGAGGCGGCAAAAGTTGCGGGTTCGATCGTTTACAATGAGCTCGATTTTGATGACAGGAGCGATGTGGTCATTGCGTTTAGGGTCATTGAGTTTGTCCCCAACGAGAGTGTCGTGATCATGTGGAAAGAACTTCAAAATAAGAAATCGCCAAAAATAGTGGTCAATAAAGGTAGTTAGGGAATTTCCTTCCCGAACATTCTCAAATATTTTCTATCAAACCACTGATAAATTCTTTTTTGAAATTGGGTTAATACAATGAAAAAAACCATAGTAATTGCGATATTGATTTGCGGCTCATGTTTTTCGGTCTTTGGTCAAGCGTCAACACAGGAGGACAAGGAAGCGGTCGATAGACGGCAGCGAGAAGAAGTCTTCAATGGTCGTGTTGATCAACTTAGAAACGTTGGGAAAGAAGTTGTTGTTAGAGAACGTTATAAAAACACTAAAACATATCAGTTAAAGATAAAGCCGCTTTACAGAGATTTAAACGGCACCGAGGCTGAATTACTAGCTCCAGAAAAAGACGTAAATGAAAAATTTGGAAAATTAGCTTCGTCAAAAGATTGGGGGCTCCGTAAATTGGTAATTGATCGTGGTTGTTCTGAAGAACCTGATATTGTCGTTTCAACTCCACATTGTATTAAATATGGAATGCCGGGCGCAGGCGCAGCTTTTTCCTTTCGAAGTAATTCATATCGACTAAAGCGTTTGGCCGATATCACCTTTACAAAAAACGGCTTTGAGACCGTTGGCAACTTAAAACACGGGATATTAGTTGATTTGGGTGACGTTTCGCTAAAGGATATCGAGCTGAAAGATCCCAAATTGCAAACTCTTGTTGATTTTCAGCCAGAATCGGATTTTGACCAGGCGCTGATGTTCGTAGACCAACTGCGCAAAGGCATTAGCGGCGGCGAGTTTCTATACGGCAGCGTGATACCTGCAAAGCTTGACAGGACGTTTGCTCTCAGGTCAATCGCCTATCGCGGCTCTAATATTCACACCGTGGAGGATATTAGCTACAACGAACTGGATTTTGACAATCGAAAAGATGTCATTGTCGTTTTTAGGGTTGTGCAAATTGTTCCCGACGAGAGTGTTACAATTTTGTGGAGATTGCTCGACGAAAAGAAGTCCCCTAAGTTAGAAAAAAACGAATAGATGAAAATGCGTACCGTTTGTTGTAAGAAAGCGCCTATTTAATGCTTTGGATATTGCTCGGATTTCAGCTCGCGGGAAAATATGATCTAAGAGTTGAAAACACTCGTTTATCTTAATTTTGCATAATTTCATATCGAAGAATTGGACAGCGGCTGACCGGATTTCTTTGCTTTAAAAGATAGTTATGAAATCGCAGTAAATGCTAAAGCTATGTGTTGGGGATGAGTCAGATCCTGGCTTGAAATCCATTTATGTCATTTTAGAAGATCACTAAAGAAATAAACGATTTAATGGAACTTAAAGATAAGGTCGCGATAATTACCGGCGGATCGAAAGGAATTGGAAAGGCGGTCGCGGAAAGTCTGCTGAAAATGGATGCGACCGTTTTTATTTGTGCCCGTGATAAGACCCGTCTCCGACAAGCTACAAAGGATTTGGAGAGGTTCGGACGGGTCAGCGGGGAAGTTTGTGACGTTAGAAGTGAGACGCAGATCAAAATGATGCTTGATGAATGTCAGCGAATTTTTGGCGGGATAGATATCTTGATCAACAATGCAGGCGTCGGATTTTTTGGAAAAACGGTAGAAGAACTGGAGCCGGAAGAATTCAGAACAACTCTTGAGACAAACCTTTTTGGAGTTTACTACGCTTGTCACTATGCAGTTCCGTTACTTAAAAAGCGGGGAGGGGGATACATAATAAACATTTCATCCCTTGCCGGTCAAAACGCACATCCGAAAATGGCGGCTTACAATGCTTCAAAATTTGGACTCAATGGTTTCACAGAGTCGCTCATGCAGGAAGTACGTCAAGACAATATTAAGGTCAGTTATATTTGTCCCGGGTCTGTTAATACGGAGTTTGGAGATGACGCGATCTCAGATAGTAAAGCCTGGCAGCTTCAGCCTGAGGATATTTCGGAAGCTGTGCTGAGTCTTTTGCGGCACGACCTAAGAAGCCTTCCAAGTAAAATCGAAATTCGTCCGAGTAAACCGCCTATTCGCTGAGATGTTCATTGACGATCTTCATCAAAGTTTCCGGGCCAAACGGCTTGGAGATGAAATCTGTCGAACCCGCCATTTCTCCGAGACCTTCGTCATAAAATCCATCTTTTCCTGAGACCATTATGACAGGTGTGTTTTCAGTCATTTCATTCTCGCGGATTGCTCTGCAAACTTGATACCCATCCATGTTAGGCATGTTTATATCAAGGATCACCATGTCGGGAACCAGATCTTCCAGCCTTTTAACCGCGTCCATTCCATCGATCGCACATACCGTTTTGTATCCGCTTTTTTCAAGTTTCCCTGATATGAGTTTGAGGATCGTCGGACTATCATCGACGATAAGAATCGTCTTGAGTGCCGGATCAATGTATTCGTTTTCTTCCGTCGATTCGGAATTCGAGTCGCCTGCTTCCAAATGATCCGATTCATCGGAGATATATTCACTCTCGTCTTGAGCATCAGCCCGTTCCTGAAGGACATCGCCGATCGACCGCGGCATCATGATCGGTTCTAATGCTTCATCGTCTTCAAATTCGGAGTCCTCTCCATTTACAAATTCATCGGACACATATTCGACAAACTCGTCATCTGTGCTTGATCCAGGCAGCACAACTTCCGTTACGTCAATATCGTTATCATCATATTCATGGAGGTCTTCGACCACCGCGTCCTCAATAAATTCGGAAACGGCTTGAGCTTCAACTTCAAGATCTTCAACCTCATCATAAGCAGATTCAAATTCCGCAACTTCTTCAAACGCTTCACTTTCATCTTCCGGGACGAAGGCCGTGATCTCTTCTTCGGGCGTTTCCGCTTTGGATACTGAATTTTCAAGAATTGTTCTTAGCGATTGCAAATTTGCCTGCGCAGCAGCATTTTCGGGGTTGATTACCAGAACCCGCTCGAAACAACCGATCTTTGCCTCAAATGAATCACAAAGCAGTGCCTTGAGCATCCATGCATTTTCGTGATCGGGTGCAATTTCAAAGGTTCGCGTAAGATATTTGTCTGCTTGCGATCTGTTTCCGGATGCAGCTGCAGAACTCGCTTTTGCAAACAAGCTGTCAGCTACTTCAAGCTCCATTTTGGCCATACCTTCGATCGCTTTTTCGTTTTCCGGATTTATCTGAAGAATTTTTGCGAGAAGTGTTCTTCGTTTATCAGTTGAAGAAGAAAGATCATAGCTCAGAAGGAGTACATCCTCATTTTCCGGTGAAAGTTTTTCAGCACTTTTTAGTCCTTCATTTGCCGACTCGAGGTCGCCTGAATCGAGTGAGGCTCGTGCTTCAGCAAGGATCATTGTCAGAGCTAGTTTTTCGAGTTCTTCAAGCTGTTCCAGCGCCGACTGATTTCCCGGGTCATTCTTAAGAACGATATTCAGAAGTTCAGTTTTTTCTTCTGCGGAATTGACGAGCTGGCATTTTCCGAGCAGAGCAGGTTCGTACTCAGGAGCATTTTCCAAAGCTTCGTCTAACAGAACTATCGCGGCTTCATCGTCTCCGGAAGCAATTACTTCGTTTGCTTTGTCGACAAGTAACTTTGCTTTTTCAAATCTTAGTGAAGCAGCTTCCCCCGCAGCAAATTCATTTTCAGGATCGAGTACGAGGACTTTGGTTATTAATTCAAGTTTTTGCTCGGGTGAATCGGAGAGCTCAGCCTTAAGCATCAGAGCATCGACGATCTCGGGCGATTCGGCAAGTATCTCGTCGATAAGCGTACCGGCTTCTTCTTTTTGACCAGCATCTATCAATGATCTTGCAGACGTCAGCATCGAATGGGTTCGATCATGTTTCGCTGTTTCGATCAGAGCCAAAGCACTTTGGTTTTCGGGATTGATCGTTATAACTTTCTCCAGATATTCGATCTTTTCATCTATCGTTTCTGCAAATTCGGATTTTAGAAGCAAAGCTTCCTCAAACTTCGGATCGTTGGTAATACATTCGTCGACCAGCCTTTCGGCTTCCACCCGGTCACCGTCGTAGAAAGCTGACTTAGCGGTTGTTATCAAATGTTTTGAAATTCTGGATTGTGCTCTGGCGATCGAGCCCGAAGCTTTTTCGTTTTCCGGATTGATATTTATAACCTTGCGAAGGTGCGAGATCTTTTCTTCATCGGAATCTGCGACCGAAGCAAGCCACATCCATGCAAGTTCGCTTTTGCTGTCGTGGACAATTGCCTGGAGGAAGCACTGCCGCGCAAATTCCCGCTTTTCGTCTTTTTCGGCGTCGATTCCCCTTTGGACAAAGGTTTTTGCAAGCAGCGTTTTTGTTTCTGCTGACCATTTTATTGCACGTTCGTTTTTGGGGTTTATTTCCAAAACATTATTGAGAAAAATCAGAAGCTCTTCGGGGTATTCGCTAATAGACGCGAGCCAGAGCCAGGCAGTTTCGCTGCCCGGATCATTTTCAGTAACCTTTAATAACAAATGTCTTGCTTTAGCGCGGTCTCCTTTTTGCGCTGATTCAATGCCATCGCTGAGCATTTTCATGCTCTCAGGGGAATTTGCTTCTACTGAATCGCTCTTCTTGACCAGCTCTGCAGCCAACGATACGTTTGGTGTTTCGTCTACAAACTGTAATTTCATAATAGTGTTTTTGAACCCTGGGAAATTGGGTCATTTGTGTTTGAAAAATTGAAATAAAACGGAAAAACTGACAAAAAGCGGCACTTTTATAACAAAAACTGGCAGGAAATGATATCAGAGACTTTATTCGTTTCTGAGCGAAAGCGCCTAAACAGTGGTGTTTAGATAGAAATCGTGCGGTTCTTACCCAAACCCCCACAGTACTTTAAGCAAGTATGAGACCACAATTTCTTCGTGATTCCGTTTTAGTTAAAATTGCCGGGTTTACTTGGGATCCAACACGGAAATGAGCTGTTCGAGTTTGAGGTTTTCTATACCGTAGAAGTTTTTGATATCGTTGATCTCCTGGTCGAAATTGATGTTAGGCGTCTTTTTCCGCGACAATTTTCCAACGATCATATTATTTTTCGGAGTGTGCTCCGTCGCAATAAATTCGAACAATTTTGTCGTGTATCCGCATTTTTCCAGCAACAGCGAACGAAGTCCGTCAGTGATCGTTTCGGCCTCACGTTCGAGCAGGATCCCGTACTTTAGTATATTCCTTAGCATCGCAGGCGGTTTCATTTGGGGTCTGACTTCGCGGTGACAGCATGGCGCGACAATGATTAGCTCGGCTTTTGCCGCAATGCCCTTGAATATCGCATCATCGGTTGCGGTATTACATGCGTGAAGTGCGATCAAAATATCAGTTTGACCAATTTCAAAGTTTTCTATCTCGCCTAGCAAAAACTTCAATCCATCAAATTCAGCAGCGCGGGCGATGTCATTACACAGGGATATGAGTTCCGGCTTTGTGTCAATGCCAGTAATGCTGGCGTTGACGCCCAGGTTATTGACGAAAAAGTCGTACGCGGCAAACGTCAAATAGCCCTTTCCCGATCCCATATCGACTATATTCACCGTCTTTTTATCCTTCAGATCCGATCGATCAAATAACGAACCGAGTGTTTCCACAAATTTATTTATCTGATTCCACTTATCTTCTTGCTTTACCCGGATTGCGCCCTGGTCATTTGTGATCCCGAGTGCACGAAGATAGAAACTATTCGGATCGACGTGTTTTGTCTTTTCCCGGTTATGCTCGAGATTCGGAAGACTTGTAAACGTAGGTTTACCAGCATTTAAACGGGATCTTCCTTTTTTGCCGATAGAGAGTTGGAAATCATTTAGGGTCGTAAACAGATGGCCTGAAAAAAACTCCGTCCCCAATATTCGTCGAAGAATTTCTATTCCCTGATCGATATCGTAATTTTTGGCGGTATCGCGCGTATCGTAGCGGTAAAGAAAAAATAAACGGAGCCCTTTTTTTGTCTTCAAAAGTCGTATAAGGATCTTTTGCAGATGGGCGTCGTCACCCTTATAATTGCCTAAGGTCATTTTTACGAAGGTATTTTTGTGAATACTCTCGATAAGCTTTTCGATGAATTCCCGAACATTTTCCATACGATCTTTAAAGGGTAAAATAGGGTAAAAAGTAATGAATGAGATTAAGGATACAATACAAAAGGACGATTTTCTAAAGGACTTGTTAGTACTGCTGCATGAGACATTTGAAGGATCTCCCGAAGAAGGCAGTGCGTATTTAGATCGCGGGATCGGTTTTTTAAACACTCTGGAAAACATCTCTGCAGAGGATGCTTCGAAAGGAATTACCGCTACTTCGATCGCCGCGCAGACCGAACATGCAAAGTTTTACCTTGATCGACTCGTGGAATTTATGGAGGGCCGAACCGAAAAAGTAAACTGGGATCAGAGTTGGCTGATCGAAACCGTTAGCAAAGAAGAATGGGACATTTTGCGCGAAGGTGTAAAACAGTCCTATGAGAATGTACTTCGCTGTTTTGCTGAAGTTGAGCATTGGGACCAAAATAACATAGGCGATTCGATCGCGATCATCGTCCATACTGCCTATCATTTAGGGGCAATAAGACAGCTTGCGAAAGCGGTTTGATCTCGCAGGCAAAATAAAAATTATGAACAATATCTTTCATTTGGCGTTTCCGGTCGATAACCTTGAAAACGCGCGTGATTTTTACAGGAATACATTGGGTTGTGAAGAAGGAAGAAGCGCGGATACCTGGATCGATTTCAATTTGTTTGGGCATCAGATCGTAACTCATCTTGCGCCGGGGCGCTCCGGGGTAGTTCATCGCAATGAAGTTGATTCTGATGCGGTTCCGGTTCCGCATTTTGGGATCATTTTGAAGATGGACGAATTCCGCGAGTTCTCAGAAAGATTAATCGAAAAAGGCATTGAGTTTGTTATTGAACCGAAGATCCGGTTTGAAGGCGAAGTCGGCGAACAAGCGACGATGTTTTTTCTTGACCCGAGCGGAAATGCTCTTGAATTCAAAGGGTTTAAGGATTTTTCGAGCGTTTTTGCAAAATAAGTTTTATGAAGTTTCTAAGATCATTTCTGCTGCCGGTTATGCTGTTCGCGGCATTATCCGTTCAGGCTCAGCAAAAACAGCGGTTTATTGCCGTGACGATCGATGACCTACCTGTCGTCGCCAAAAACAGCAGCATAAGGGTCCGGAAAGAGATCACAGGTAAGCTTCTT
>JBGTEI010000101.1:0-2373 GCA_041747875.1 Pyrinomonadaceae bacterium
GAATTTTATCATCTGAAACGTTTTAAGTATAAATTACCTGAATAATTGAGAATTTCCTATGTCAAATGAACCAAAAAGTCTGAAAAGAAAGGCGCTTCACGCGGGCGGATGGCAAGTTGTACGGCGTGTTGCTAAGTCAATTCCGTATATCGGATCTGTATTGGCGATCGGGTTGGTCGGACACGATATTAAGAAAAAGGGATTATTTCGGGGCGTTCTGAATTCGGGGCTAGATGCCATTCCAATAATTGGAACCGTAAAGAATGTTGCTGAACTTGTGAGAGGCGATTTTATCCCGGACAAACAATCTGCGTTAGAAAACCGCATTGAAGTTGCGTCAGAGCCAGCCGCGAAAGAGAAAAAGCGTAAGTAAAATAAACTTCCTGGCAAATCGAAGTGCAAGAAACCTCAAATAGGTCGTTCTTTAAATCGTCAACCCAAGCGATTTATTTAAATTCGCGTAAAAACCTGTAATCTGAGGAGAATTATTGATGAATTTTAAGCACGTAAAATATTTTATCGTCGCGCTTTTTTTGCTATTTATTTCGACGGAGTCGGAACTTGCACAGGGAATAATCGTTCCAAGACCCTGTCCGGTAGTACGGTGTCCGCGTCCGATTCCGAGACCGATACCGCTTCCAAATGCACTCCCCGTCAAATCGATACAAATAGACACGAAAATTCAGGGACAGGTCGCTACAACGCGAATCGAACAGGTTTTTCGAAATGATACGTCAGCAACGCTTGAAGGGACATATTTTTTTCCTATCCCGGGAAATGCGGCGATCGAACAATTTGCAATTTGGGAAAATGGCAAGAAACTCGTCGGGGAAGTGCGCTCACGGGAAGAGGCGCGAAAAATTTACGATCAGATCGTTCGGACTATGAAGGATCCCGGATTACTCGAATATGCCGGTGAAGACCTGTTTCAAGCGTCGATATTTCCAATTCCGCCAAATTCGGATAAGAAATTAGAACTGACCTATTCACAGGTTTTACCGGCAGAGTCGGGAACTGTTGCATACAGATATCCATTGGGAATGGGTAAAAATTTATGGGCGCAAAGAAATGTTTCGACTACGCGGAATGTTAGTTTTTCACAAGACTCGTCAACACAGAAGTTTGGAACCGTTTCCGGAAAAATAGAAATATCAGGAAATGAAGCACTTAGGAATATCTACTCACCGAGTCATAAAGTTGAAGTAAATCGCAAAGGTGAAAAAGGAGCCACAGTCTCCTTTGAAACGACCGGCGATCCAAGCGACTTCCAGTTGTTTTATGGTTTATCAAATAACGATTTTGGGATGTCACTGATGACATATCGCGAACCCGGAAAGGATGGTTATTTCCTGATGATGCTATCGCCTAAGGACAAGATCACCGATTCTGAATTGGTAAACAAAGACATAGTCTTTGTCATCGACACGTCCGGTTCGATGGCGGACAAAGGAAAAATGGATAAGGCAAGCAATGCTTTGCTATTTGGCATTAACGGATTGCGAAGCGGCGATCGCTTCAACGTTATAAATTTTGCGGGAGAGGAACATCTTTTTGAAAGCCGCCTCATTTCAGCAGATGAATCCGGGAAGAAAAAGGCCGAAATCTTTGTTAAGAAATTACGCCCTAATGGCGGAACCAATATTAACGATGCGCTTATCGCCGCATTAAAGCAGTTCGATTCTTCTGATAGGCCAAAAATGCTTGTGTTTTTGACGGATGGGTTACCGACTGTTGGCGAATCGGATGTCGATCGAATCATTAAGAATTCAAGAGACATCGAGGTTAAAGGGCTTCGTCTATTCCCATTCGGAGTTGGCTACGATGTAAATACACGGCTCCTGGACAAACTTGCGTCAGAGAATTCAGGAATGGCGGATTATGTTGAACCAAAAGAAGATCTGGAGATCAAAGTTTCAAACTTCTTCGCAAAAGTTAATTCGCCCGTACTGACGAATTTATCGATGGATTTCGGAAGCTTACAAACCGATCTGCTGTATCCCAGAAAATTGACCGACATTTTTAAAGGAACGCAGCTTACGCTGATCGGACGATACAAAAATCCGGGGGACATAAAAAATATCGCGTTCAAGCTGACCGGAAAGACGGGAAGCGAAACGCGCTCATTTAATTATTCAAATCTTGATTTTCCGCTGAAAACGACCGATAACGAGTTTTTGCCTAGGATTTGGGCGACAAGGCGGGTCGGTTGGCTTGTTGAACAAGTTCGTTCAAACGGTGAAAACAAAGAACTCCGGGACGAAATTGTAGAGTTAGGAACCCGGTATGGCATCGTTACTCCGTATACTTCGTACCTTGCGACTGACGGCAGTGACCGCGATGATCGAGTTTCCGCAAATGCATCCGGCGGACGAA
>JBGTEI010000102.1:0-1703 GCA_041747875.1 Pyrinomonadaceae bacterium
CTTCCTGATCTTTTTCCAAAATTATTACAAGCCCGGTAAAAATAAAGCCGATCATCGCCGGATCATTGAAAATCAGAAGCGTCGTCAGCTTTTCAACGTTACCTGCATCTCTTACGAAATAGAGCACAACCATATAAAACACAGTGATCCCGAAGATCATTGCTAAAAGATTGTTTCTTTGAAAGATTAGAAACTGCCATTTGATCTGGTTGAAAAGTTCTCTCATTCTTGAAGTTTCTCACCCGTCACTTTGATAAAAACCTCTTCGAGCGTCGCTTCCTGCGAATTGATCCGGAGTATTTCATCCTGTTTTAAAAATTTGAGAAACTCCGGATTTACTCCAAGTTGAGCAACGGGAAACTCCGAAGCATTTCCGTTTTTGAGTTCAACCTTTACCAGATGTTTGCCGTGCTTATTTTTTAAGATCGCGGGAGTTTCCGTCAATCGAATCATGCCGTCGACAATAAAAGAAACTCGGTCGCAAAGTTCATCGGCAGTCGCCATATCGTGGGTCGTCACGAAGATCGTTTTCCCCGCGGCCTTTAACTCTAAAATGTGCTGTTTTATCTTCTGTGCGTTGTTTGGATCAAGCCCGGCGGTCGGTTCGTCAAAAAACAAAATATCAGGATCATGCATTATCGCCCGTATGTAATTGAGCCGCATTTTCATCCCTTTTGAATATTGATCTACGCGTTTATCGATCGCATCTTCGAGTCCTACGATCTGAAAGAGCTCTTTTGTTTGACGGATTTTTTCCGCTTTGTAAAACGAGGCGAACAGACTGAGATTTTCTCTACCGGTGAGTTTAAGGTAATGATTTGGCAATTCAAACCCGACGCCGATCTTTTCAAAATAGTCTTTTCCCCAATCATTCAGCAATTTTCCGTCTATCGTAACATCGCCTTCGTAGTTGCGGAGGATCTTATAAAGTACCTTTTGCGTCGTACTCTTCCCGGCGCCGGAAGGACCGAGAAAACCAAAGATCTCGCCCCGGTCGATCTCAAAATTCAAACTGCGAAGTGTGGCCGTTTTCGATTTAGGATACGTGTAGGAAAGATTTTTTACTGTGATCATTTTTGGTAGTCAAATGATATTCGCAAATAAACAGCGGTTCAACACGGGAATTTCGAAAATAATCCATTGTTCATACAAATATAACCGTAAATTTGATGTTTTTAAGCAATCGCAATTTATCACTTGTCACTTCTCATTAGTCGCCTATAATCTATCCCTTATGAATCACAAAATTTTTATCGCCGGGTCGGGCGGAATCGGCAATGCGGTCGCAGTGTTATTGCGCGAATGGTCGGCAAATGAGGTCGAAGTTTACCTGGGAGATATTTCTGAGGATAACTTACAGAAAACAAAGCAGTTTGTAACACATCTTTCACAGAAAACAAGCCGCGTTGAAACGGTTTTGATGGCAAAAGACGGTATCAACGATGAAATGAAGACGGCCTTTGAAGAATGCGGGATTCTGCTCGATTGCTCGCCGGGAAATCAGGCTCCGAGAATGGCGCAATTTGCCAAAGATTTTAAAATGCACTATGCAAACTTGACTGAATACGTAGCCGAAACCGATGCGGTGATCGAAATTGCGAAAGATGCTGATACGGCGTTTGTCGTTCAAACAGGTCTCGCACCCGGATTTATCAATGTTTTGGCGATGTCGCTTTACAACGAATTTGTTGAGAAATATGAGA
>JBGTEI010000103.1:0-1725 GCA_041747875.1 Pyrinomonadaceae bacterium
ATCATTTCCGCCGGAAACGATACGGTCAATTATCAAACTTGAAGAAACTCCTTCTTTTAGCGGAATGGAATACACCTCTCCGCCATTTTCTTTTACAAAATCTGCCCCAACTATCTCTGAAATATCCCAGTCCCCTCCCTTTACCAAAACGTCAGGTGATATTTCGCGAATTAGATTCTCGGGTGTTTGCTCATCAAAGATCCGCACTTCGTCGACTGAATTCAAACCGAGCAATACCGCAGACCGGTCTAACTCGCCGATAACCGGCCGTGAAGGGCCCTTTATCGCGCGCACCGATCTATCGCTGTTTATACCGACAATGAGCTTTGTTCCGAGCGCCTTTGCTTTTTCAAGAAGCACTATGTGGCCCGAATGAATGATGTCAAAGCATCCATTTGTAAAAACAATTTTTTCCATTTCGATTACCGCCGAAAACTCCAAACTCGTATTTTCTACAAATCCTTTTGATTATGCAAAATAGCATAGTTGAATATACCCGAACATTGGTGATAAATTCATTTTGAACGTTCAGCTTATACTCAGCCTTTATGCAAAAACCGACGCCGATGCTTCGGCAGTACTTAGATCTAAAGAAACAGTATCCGGGAACCTTGTTGCTTTTCCGTTTGGGGGATTTTTACGAGCTTTTTAACGAAGACGCGATAGTTGGCGCTCGTGAACTAGAGATCACACTCACGGCACGGCAAAAGAATACACCGAATGAGATCCCGATGTGCGGCTTTCCTCACCATTCAGCATCGGGCTACATTTCAAAACTGATCCGAAAAGGTTTTCGGGTCGCTATTTGCGAACAAACCGAGGATGCAAGTAAAACCAAGGCGCTTGTAAAACGTGAGGTTGTACGAGTTATCACTCCGGGAACGGCGATCGATGAACAATTGCTTGAAAAAAAGGAACCCGTCTATTTAGCATCGATCTCAGGAGCCGGAGACACGTTTGGGATCGCCTATCTGGAACTTTCTACGGGAGATTTTCTGACAACACAAATATCAGGCATCGATACCTGGACAAAAGTTTGTGATGATATCGAGAGTTTTGCGCCCCGGGAATTGCTGTTCCCCTCATCACTAAAACGACTTGTCGAAAATAGCTTTAAGAATTCTCTGACGAGATCGTGGATTCAAACCGGAAGTTCTCTTTTCGCAAATGAATCTGCTTCAAGTAACTTATCAGTAACCCTCACAGAACTTGCTGATTCTAAATATGATAGTACCACTTGCGAAAGACTTCTTATCGATCAGTTTGATGTAAAAGATCTTAGCGCTTACGGAATTGCTGAAAAACCTGAGTCGATCCGGGCTTCAGGCTCATGTTTAAATTACGCGCTAGAAACTCAACGGGCAACGGCAAAACACATCGGTGAGATCAAGTTTTTGGAAGAACTTGATTCAATGATCCTCGATGCTGTTACCCTTCGCAATCTTGAGATAGTTGAATCGAGCGGATTTAACAGGTCAAACAAACGTTCGCTGTTGGGTGTCATAGACGAAACTGTAACGGGAATGGGCGGCCGACTTCTTCGTTCATGGCTATTGCGGCCTTCCGTAAAACGAAGCGAAATACAAACTCGCAGGTCGGCAGTTTCGGAGTTTATGGACACTATACTTCGCGATAAGACACGTTTCCTCCTCAAAGAAGTTTCAGATCTTGAAAGACTTGTCGGACGTCTGAATCTTGGAACCGCAACGCCGCGCGACCTTTTAG
>JBGTEI010000104.1:0-2682 GCA_041747875.1 Pyrinomonadaceae bacterium
ATGATCGAAGCCGCAGCGATCGAAGGTGAAAGTGAGTCGCCTCGAATTATTCTTTTCTGCGGAATATCAATATCCTTTAACTCGAGTGCATCGATCAGTAAAAATTCGGGTGACGGCTTAAGATTCCGGATCGCACGGATCATCGCCCGTTTTGTCGCCTCAAGAATATTGATCTTATCGATCTCATCAGCCTCGATCTGCCCAACCGAATAACTCAGGGCGCAGTCGCGCAGTTCGGCGGCGATCCGCTGACGATTCTTTTTTGAGATCTTCTTTGAATCATCTAATCCATAAGGAAGCGGCTTTGAAAGATCGAGAATTGCAGCACCTGCTACAACTGGTCCGGCGAGACATCCTCGACCCACTTCATCGACGCCGGCAATATAAATATATCCGTCGCGCTGCGCTTGTCTTTCGAAGGTCGGTTCAATTGTAGTTATAAATTTCATCCGGAGCCGCATTTTACAAACAGAAAAAGCCACAGGACATTTTATCCTGCGGCATTTGTGATTCGCAAAATCGATCACATCCCATAAAAAACTGCGAGCTAGCAATTCTTTACGGTGTGATCTTAGAAACTGTTGCGAGTTTACGATGCTGTTATTTAGCCGCTTGCTTCTTCTTCTGACGCATATCCTTTTCAGGAATACGTGCAGCTTTTCCGCGAAGATTTCGCAGATAATAAAGCTTTGCACGGCGAACTTTACCAAACCGAAGCACTTCGATCCGATCGACGATCGTAGCATGCAGCGGGAAAATTCTTTCGACGCCTACGCCAAAACTTGTTTTTCGTACCGTAACTGTTTCTCGAACGCCGCCATGTTTGCGCGCAATACATACGCCTTCAAATGCCTGAATACGTTCTTTATTTCCTTCTGTAATTCTCACATGTACTCGGACAGTATCGCCCGGGTTAAATGCGGGTATATCGTCACGCAATTGCGGTTTTTCTACTGAATCTAATCGGTTCATTATATTTATTCGGTAACAAATTAAATCTCTGGGTGATAGAGTTCTAACTCTTCACTTCTCAATTCTACTTTGTCACTATTCACTCCTATCTAATAGATCTTGTCTAATATCTTTTGTCTTTTCCAACGCACGGGATCTTCGCCATTTTTCGATCTCTCCGTGATTCCCGCCCAGTAATACTTCCGGAACTTCCATTCCTCTAAAATCTCTCGGCTGCGTGTAATGCGGAAAATCAAAGATCCCATCTGAAAAAGAATCGTTTTCCGCGGAGGTCTCACTTCCTAAAGCATTTGGCAATAATCTGATGATCGCATCAGTTAACACAATCGCCGCCGGTTCCCCGCCTGATAATACGTAATCTCCAATTGAGATCTCGTCCGTTACCAGGGCCTCATTTACACGTTCATCAACACCTTCGTAGCGCCCGCAAATCATCACAATTTGCTGCGCTTGTGATGAGAAATCCCGGGCGATCGCCTGCGTCAGCGGTTTCCCTTGAGGCGACAGCAAAACAACGCGAGTTCCGTCCGGGTATTCTTCCCGCTTGTCGCTCCCCACCAAATTTTCAATTGCCCGAAAGATCGGTTCGGGCTTGAGCACCATTCCGTCGCCGCCGCCAAACGGTCTGTCATCAACCTTTCGATGCTTGTCCGTCGTCCAACTTCGAAGATCGTGAACATTGATCTCAACGATTCCGGATTCTTTCGCTCTGCGGATTATTCCAAAATCGAAAACTTCTGAAAAAAACTCCGGGAAAATTGTCAAAACATCGATTTTTAGCATTTGCTCTTAACCCGCTCTCTAAAAATCGAGCAAACCATCCGGCGGATCAACCCTGATCAATTTATTTTCAATATCTACATCAACGGTTATCGCCGTTACAAAGGGAATCAGATATTCTTTATCGGTTCCTTTGACCACCAAGTTGATGTTTTCGCCCGCCCGATAAACCCCCGAAACTTCCCCGAGGAGTTCACCTTCCAAATTCTCAACCCGGCATCGTTCCAGATCCCAATCGAAGTAAGCTTCATCTTCAAGCTCGACTGCTTCCGATTCGGGAATGCAAACCATCGAATTCCTCAATGGATCTGCAGCTTCGATCGAATCAATTCCTTTGAATTTAAGGATCACACGGTTCTTTTGAAACCAATGATCTTCAATCGTCATCACGGATCTCTTTTCGTTTTCGTTGATGACAAAAACATCTTCGAGTTCGCCAAACCGATCCGGGAAATCAGTCAAAAGTTCAGAAACCAATTCCCCGCGCAATCCGCGCGGCCTAAGGATCTTGGCAATTGTGATCAGATCTGATTCCATTTTACTAATCCAATCACACTCTGGAGTTCGCAACCAAAGGCAGCAACTTACTTATCCTCAATGATCTGAAGATTAAATCGCTTGTTGTGTTTCTGTCCGGCGAAAAACAAGAGTGATCGGATCGCTTTTACCGTTCTACCACCTTTGCCGATTATGCGGCCCATGTCGGCTTCCGCCACACGAACCTCAATGGTCGTACTTTTCCCCTCAGAAAATTCGGTGATGTCTACGGATTCTTTGTCATCCACCAAACTATTCACGATCTTTTCGACAGCGTTTTTCATAGTAATACGTACCCTGGAAAAGCAGAAGATCAACAACAGCTACCAACAAAACACACACAATATGCGATTATTCTGCTGCCGCTTTTGGCTCTTCAACGTCTGCTGCTTC
>JBGTEI010000105.1:0-2842 GCA_041747875.1 Pyrinomonadaceae bacterium
GTAAAGCGTTGTCAATAAATGACTTACTCTTTACACGGAAGCACTTTGCAATCTATATGCCAAACTTTTAAACTCAATAAAAACAGTCGCAATTGCGAAGGAATCGAGGCGCTCGATTCTGTGTATGAGTAGTAGATCGAAGCCGCGAAGTTCAGCAACCAATGCAGAAACGCAACTGTTAAGGAGCGTGCGGATGATTCGTATGACACGCTAAACTGTCGCGATTCCGGCCCAAGGGCCAATGGCACGCTTCCTGACGGTCGCGTTTCTGCCCTGAGTATAAAAGCTGAATTTGTTTTGAGTGAAATATACGGAAATGGCGAGATCTATTACGCTAATGGTCTAAAATCCGCACGCATTTTCGACGAGCGTCCGGAAAGTGCCATTAAAAAAAGCCCGGCAATTTACATCCGGACCATAGTTAGGTTATACAAAATGATATTAGCGAAATTTACGCAAAACGTTGAAACACCAGTTCTTCTTCCAGAGGTTTGATAAATACATTGTCTTCTACGCGGTCTAGCTGAAAGATCGCTTTTCCGGAGTAGTTTTCACCCGCCGCCTCATGAAATGATGCGTTTGAATTTCTTCCGCTTCCGGTGAGGAACATCTGAATATTTAATTGTTGTGAGATCTTGAAAAGTGATTCCCAGATATCTTTTAATGCAGAGTAATGAACTCCGCTTTCGATCTCATCGACCAGAAGCATACCGTCTTTGCAATTTACGGCCTGAAGCATGATCTCAAAGAGACGGTTGATCCCAAAGCCCAGACTTCGGAGCTGAACCGGCTTCCGGTGCGATCTTATCCGCGCGAAAAGCACTTTGTTGCCAAGACCTTCCGTATCCTCCATAAGCCTTACTGAAACGAGCTCGTTTGAAAGGATCTTCAGCGATCGTGTGACAAAATCTTCGAGAGGCGTCATTTCGATCTGTTTCCACAGTCTTTCGATCTCGCTGTTATCAAGTCTTCGGAGCCGCGCAAACTGAACTGGAAATTTCTTGAGACTGTGACCCTGCATCAGGGTTGTGTACGGAACTTCGGATTCCCGTTGGAAAAAACCGATCGATACCATTTTACTTGGGTCTTTTAGTGAGGAAACAGTTAGATTGACTTTTGCTTTACTCGAACCGGACATATCTACCGGTGCAGGACGATTTCTGAATAGATTTTCAAACGCCCATGATTTGTACGCGCCTTGATTTTCATCGAATTTTGGCAGCACCTCGATTTCCTCACGGCTGCTGACGATACTTGCGAGCGTTTCCTGCTTGCCATTGTTGGCGAATAAATAGAGTGCTTCGAGAAGCGCCGTTTTTCCTACGTTATTTTTCCCGAGAAATAGATTTACTTTACCAAGATTCTCGATCGAGACTTTTCCAAAACAACGGTAATTGGAGATCGCGAGCGAATCCAGGATCAATTGCGGATTGGTATGGACAGGTTTGGCTGTAGATACAGCGGTATCAGGCTTTAAAGACATTAGTAGACCCTCTGCTTTTTTATAAAAAATTATACGTGGGGGTTAGAAACTTGAATTTAAATGATAAGCACTCAAATTCTGATAGTCAACATTGAGAGATAAATTTGTAATGCTTTTATAATATTCCCGGGAGCTGCGGCTGCGAATTCACATAAATCCGGGAATTAAACCTCTAGTCTGCAAAGGCGATACTCAATTCTTTAAGTTTCATCGATGCGCTTTGATCGACTTTTTCTATATCTTCACGATCAATATATCTGTAGAGAATATCACGCTGCTGAGGGATGAAACCCGCTTCACGTATCTGGTAGCGGAGTTCTTTTTCGTTTGCCTGGGTATTGGCTCCGGCTGCGGACACTACGTTTTCCTCGATCATTATTGAGCCCATGTCGTCTGCGCCAAAACGAAGTGCGGATTGTCCGAGGCGCAAGCCCTGTGTCAGCCACGAGGATTGAATGTGATCGATATTATCAAGGAACAAACGCGAAACTGCGAGCATTTTTAAGTAATCAATTCCGGTAGGTTCTTCAGTTATTTTTCGACCGAGCGCTGTATTTTCGCGTTGGAATGTCCAGGGAATAAATGCCGTAAATCCACCGGTCTCGTCCTGAACGTCACGAATCCTCTGAAGATGTTTTACGCGATGGGAAACATTATCTCCGATCCCAAACATCATCGTTGCTGTAGAACGAAGTCCTACTTTATGAACCGCGCGCATCACATCGAGCCATTCCTGAGTATTACATTTTGTCGAAACGCGTTTTCGAACTTCATCGTCCAGGATCTCGCCGCCACCGCCCGGCATTGAGTTTAACCCGGCATCTTTTAACCGTTGCATGATCGTCACGTAATCCAGTTTTGAGATCAGCGAAATGTTGTGGACCTCGGGCGGTGAAAAACAATGGAGTTGAAAATCCGGGTATTGTTTGTGAAGCGTAGAAAGCAGATCTTCATACCATTCAATATTAAAATCGGGATGCAGTCCGCCTTGCATTAAAACCCCAGTGCCGCCGAGAGCAATAGTTTCATCGATCCTTTTGCAGATCTCTTCTATTGAATGAACGTATGTATCCGGTTTCCCGGGCCGGCGGTAAAATGCGCAAAATGTGCAGACTACGTTGCAAACATTTGTGTAATTGATATTCCGGTCGATTATATAGGTCACCACATCTGTCGGGTTTTTGCGCATACGCATTTCGTGTGCCGCGAGCCCGATCCGCACGAAATCGTTTGACTCAAGAAGCGTCGTGCATTCTTCAGCGGAAATTCTTTCGCCATTTAGCGGTTTATCAAGAATGGTTTTAATATCGGTCATAGAATTGTAATACGTAATAGGTAATTGGGTTTTGGTGCGAATTC
>JBGTEI010000106.1:0-2036 GCA_041747875.1 Pyrinomonadaceae bacterium
GGCCTCACTGATCGGCGTCAGCCATTGCGCATTGTTTGGTGCCGGACGCTCACCGCGGATAACCTTAAAGTATTCTTCCTGGAGTTTACGCGTGATCTCGCCTCGTTTTCCGGGGCCGACCGTGATCTTATCAACCGAACGGATCGGCGTGATCTCGGCGGCGGTTCCGGTAAAGAACAGCTCATCAGCTAGATAAAGCGCAGCACGCTGAACCGTTGCCTCAACAACCTCGACCCCCATTTCTTTTGCGATCTCGATAACGGAATCGCGTGTAATGCCGGGGAGTATAGACGAACCAAGCGGCGGTGTGATGAGTTTGCCGTTATTTACAATAAAAAGATTTTCACCCGATCCTTCGGAAACGTATCCGCGGTCATCAAGCGCGATCCCTTCGGAATACCCTGCTAAAATAGCTTCCATCTTTATAAGCTGCGAATTCATATAGTTTGCCCCGGCTTTCGCCATTGAGGGCATAGAATTCGAAGTGATCCTTGTCCAGCTTGATACACAAACATCGATTCCGTTTTCAAGCGCTTCTTCGCCCAGATATTTTCCCCATTCCCAAACTGCGATATACGATTCAAGCGGGTTAGGGAAGGGATTTACGCCAAACGCCGGGTTTTCTTCGTCCAATCCGCGAAATATGATCGGGCGGATGTAGCACTCTTCAAGGCCGCTCGATCTTATCAATTCTACGGTTCCTTTGCAGAATTCGTCGCGGGTAGTTTCTACATCCATTCGATAGATCTTTGCCGAATTGAGGAGTCTTTGTATGTGTTCGGTCAAACGAAAAACAGCCGAGCCGTTTGGCCCCTTATAGCACCTGATCCCTTCAAAAACGCTTGAACCATAATGGATCGCATGAGTCATTACGTGGACCCGAGCGTCGTTCCAGTTTATTAATTCACCGTTGTGCCAAACTTTTGAGGCTACTTTTCTGGTATTGACATCTTTTCCTGACATATTGTTATAAAAGCTCCTTATTGAAATAGGGTATGAATAGTGCGCGTAGGTTCTGTAATAAAGAAATTGCGAAAAAACGGGAAATACCGAAAAATCGTTGTGCACTTAATTTTACTTAAGCATAAGGATAGTATAAATATATGCGTCAGGCAAGGTATTTAACTTTCCGGAACCGGGCAAAACCAGGCTTCGCCTGCACGAATTACAAATTCATTTAGTGGGACAAAAAAAGAAAAAAATAATGATCGTCGTGGGTGAATCGTCCGGCGATTCGCACGCCGCAAAACTCGTTGCGGCGATAACGAGTTTGTCACCTGAGATCGACTTTGAATTCTTTGGTGCGACTGGAAGAAAGATGCGGGACGCCGGCGTAGAAACGATCGTTGAAGCTGATCAATTTGGGATCATCGGAGTACCGGAAGTCGCAAAAGCGCTTCCAATGTTTTGGCGGGTTTTTAAGCTTTTGCGGGATTGCGCAGTTGCAAAACGTCCGGATGTTGTCGTGCTGGTTGATTTCCCCGAGTTTAATTTAAAGCTTGCTAAGGCATTAAAACGGAATGGTTTGAAGGTGGTTTACTACATTTCACCTCAACTATGGGCGTGGCGCAAGTATCGGGCTAGGGCAATTGCAAAGTACGTTGATGTTTTGCTTACGATCCTGCCATTTGAAAAAGACTGGTACGCAGATCAGGGGATCAACAATGTCGAATATATCGGCAATCCTTTGGCGGGGGAAGTTAGATCAACGCTCTCAAAAGAAGAATTTTGTAAAAAGCATTCTCTGGATCCTCAGAAACCGATCGTCGCGCTTCTCGCCGGAAGCAGGAGAAAGGAAGTGGCGCGGATTCTACCCGTTTTGATCGAAACTGCGTCGGAAATGGCGGTTAAGGAACCTTCGCTGCAGTTTGTAAATGCAGTTGCTTCTTCGAGGGAAACGGGGGAAGTTGAAACAATAGTTGCTGAGCTTAAGAAACAAGGGATTAGAATTCCCGCGAATTTTGTTTCAGTACGGGATGAAACGTATGAAACTCTGAATGCAGCAGATGTCGCTGCTGTGACAAGCGGCACGGCGA
>JBGTEI010000107.1:0-2213 GCA_041747875.1 Pyrinomonadaceae bacterium
GTTCGGCAAGAAACCGTCTGATCGCTACCGACGGCGTTTTTTCGATGGACGGTTATATTGCCAAGCTCGACGAGATCTGCGATCTGGCGGAAAAATATGACGCAATGGTCATGGTTGATGATTCACATGCCGTCGGATTTGTCGGCAAAACCGGCCGCGGCACCCACGAATATCATAATGTGATGGACCGGATCGACATCATCACCGGAACTCTCGGCAAAGCCCTCGGCGGTGCATCTGGCGGCTACACATCCGGAAAGAAAGAAATTATCGAACTTCTCCGTCAGCGTTCACGACCGTATCTTTTTTCAAATTCGGTTGCTCCGCCGATCGTCGGCGCATCAATTGCAGCGATCGATATGCTGACCGCATCAACCGAATTGCGCGACAAACTAGAGACAAATACAAAATATTTTCGTTCGGAATTAGGCAAGATCGGTCTGGAAGTTTTACCCGGCACGCATCCGATCGTACCGGTGATGTTTGGCGACGCAAATCCCGCGGTAAATATGGCGGATTCGCTTCTAAAAAAAGGCGTCTATGTAATTCCCTTCTCATTTCCGGTCGTTCCAAAAGGCAAAGCGCGAATCAGGACTCAGGTTTCCGCGGCTCATTCGATCGAAGATCTGCAGTTTGCGGTGGAAAAATTTGCTGAGGCGAAGGCCGAAGTTGGGATATGAAGTCTAGGTAAAAACGAAAAGAGCCGGAGCAACGATACTCAGTTGCTCCGGCTTTTTTTTTGGCAGTTCCCTTTTGTTTTCATTAGGTTCCGGGTGAAGTGGATTCAACCGAGATCGTTGCGCCTTGATCAAGTTCGAGATCGTCCTTACCTTGTGCAATTACTGAACCCGCACCAGCACCGCCGCCGATCGTCGCACCGATGATCGCGCCTTTTCCGCCGCCGATTATCGCACCTAAGATCGCGCCAACTCCGGCTCCGATGCCGCCTCGCTTGATCGATTCTTTTGTTTGGCTGTCGCCTTTGGCATTTCCTTCGTCGCCAATTTTGACAATCCTGCCGTCCCGATCGGTAACGCTTTGCAACACACCTGCGAAATCAAAGGTTCTGCCATTGCGCATGCGGATCGTTTCAAAGTTTAACGTAAAGGTCGAGCTGCCCGTGACACGTCCGGATCTTTCCAAGTCTGAAACATAACCTTCGATCACTGCGCCATTGTATGCACTTGGAGATTCTACGGTCATCGTGAATCGATCGTTATTCTGAGAAACCTTTGTGCTAATCGCATTCTCCAAAGTTCCTGTCAGTACGGTTCCTGTTGGAACCGTGTAATTTCCGTTTCCTACGCGTCGTGTCGACGGCGTGTTTCGGGTTCCTGAAGTCGTGCGCGTGTTTGTCGAATTATCACTCGGATCGGTACTTGACCAACCACTGTCATCGGTCGAACTTGTCGTGCTCGAAGTCGCCCCGACTCTGTCATAAATGCTGTCCGCAAAAACTGTTTGACGCAAATACGCTGTTGTAATTCTTCTCGTTACGCGCATTGATCGTCCGTTGTCTTCGGAAACAAAAGTCAAAGTATAATCGGTGTCTCCGCCAATACTTGCGATCGTTAAAGTTTCACCTCTTAGTGTTACGCGAACACTCACGGTAGAACCATCGTTTCGTGTCGAAGCATTTGTTCGACCGTCCGCGGTGAATGTAACCGGGTTTGAGGTTTGAGATGTCGAAAGCGTTACCTGATTTCCACGAATGCCGATCGTCACACTTTGCGGCGCTTCGAGTTTATCTTCTAGATCTTCTCTGTTTGCTTGTGACGTATTATTGTTCTTTGCGACACTCGCTACGATCTCATTAACATTTTCGCTTCTTGCTGAATTTAGCTGGTACGATCCAACCAAGCTGGTCTGAGCAGAAGCCTGAACGGCCAAACCGCTTATTATCATTCCCAAAACCAACAACATCGAAAACTTGCTTTTTCCTTTAGTCATTTCCTTCTCCTTCACTTTAACGAAAACTGTAACAATTAATTTTTTAGTAGGGGCTGCCAAAAACATATGAAGCATTTCCCGTGCCACAAGTTTGTTTAGACATGATAACAAACTTACAAAGGATGCGAAGTTAGCGAAACGAACACGATTAGGTAGAATACAAAAAGAACGAAATAGGAAAACATATGTCAGACGAAAAATATAAAGCGGCTATTCACTACGCGGGCGATGAATTCTTTATCGGCACTACGCCCAGCGGTCAC
>JBGTEI010000108.1:0-8405 GCA_041747875.1 Pyrinomonadaceae bacterium
TTCGCTCACTAACTAATTCATTTTCAACAGAAATATGCTGAATCGGATAAAACTTTGCTCCGGCGTGCGATCGGAGAAGGCTCCGCAGATTTTATCGGTGAGCTTATTTCAGGCGGGCAGATAGATTCGCACTTACATAAATACGGCAATCCAATAGAAAAAGAATTGTGGCTTGAATTCAAAAAAGAAATGAATGGAAATGATTCAAGCGGTTGGCTCTATCAAGGTGAAAAAGCAAAGGACAAACCTGCTGATCTGGGTTATTACATCGGTTACAAGATCGCCGAAAGGTGCTATAAAAATGCTTTGGATAAGCAACAGGCTATTGAGGACATTTTAGAGATCAAAAATTTTCAAGAGTTTCTTGCGACTAGCCGTTATGAGGAGAAGTTTAAATAAAACCACGAAACTCCCGCCGGTTGATAAAAACACCGGCTGAAATACCTGTTCAACAGTCTTGCATACTACAAGCGGGAAGATGTTAGTTTTACGTCTGCTTTTTGCCAAACTATTTCGAATTTCTTTCTCACTTCAGCGGCTTCTTCGGTTTTCTTTTGTGCTTCAAGTGCTTGGATTAGTCCAAACATTGACCAGCCATTTCTCGGGTAGATCTCGAGATCCTTTTTGTAGACCATTTCCGCTTTTGCATTTTCTCCCGTAGCCAATAGAGCGAGTCCGAGTGATTGCCGGGTCGGGTAATACCAGAACGGCGGCTCCATATACGGCAATTTATCCTGCAAAGCCACGGCTTCTTCAAAAGACTTAATTGCTGAATTGTTTTTCTTCTCTGCCATAGCAATTTCCCCGGCGAGCAATTTACTCGCAATATTGAGCAGATCCGTTGCTGGATAATCATTCTTATCCAGAAAGCTTACCGTCACTGCATCCTTTTTCTTAACGAGTTCAGCGGCTTCGGTTTTTGCCTTGTCCAATTCCCCCTTCCGTGTATATGCGACACCCCTTGCATAATTTCTGATCGCACTCGAATAATCAAGATTTTCCGGGTAATCAGGTTCTGCCAAAACCTCATCCCATTTTCCAAACTGAACTAAAGCGAGCATCGGAATTGTCTTGAAAAATTCCACAGTAGGAAATTGCTTTATCAATTCAAGTTTCACGTTCTTCGCGACTTTTCTTGCAGCTTCGATCGCTACCTTGCTCCGACCCTGCATACTTGAGGCAGCCCAAAGAAAATGTATGTTGTGCGGATAATATGCTGCGGGGTAAAAACCTTGCGCATTGCACGAAGCGATATATTCTTCGTCAACTTCGGCAGCCCTAACATTTGCCGCGGAGGCGTCATCGTAACGCCCAATTCTCCAATAAATATGAGCCGGCATATGAACCAAGTGTCCTGAACCCGGAACAAGATCGGCGAGGGTGTCCGCCGCTTTTTCTGCCCGGCCGGGATCATTGGAAGCCTCAACTGCGTGGATATATAAATGGAGTGCGAGAGGATGTTTTGGCGATCGCGCGATAACCGTCTCAAGGGTCTCAATGACCTCGGCAGTTTCGGGTTTCGCTTTTCCATCGCCAAGCCAGTAATCCCAAGGCATTGTGTTCATTAGCGCTTCCGCAAATATTGTCGCCGCTTCATCGTCTTTGGGGTATTTTTTCGAAACTTCACGCATCGCGTCTGCATAAGCCTTGTCGAGCGGTTCACGATCGGTTTTTGGGTCGCCGTTGTAGCGTTTCGCGAGCGCATCAATGTAATCCTGCTCTGCCTGCGACGCATTCGCTTTTCGCTCAATGGCTTTCTGAATTGCTGAAAAAGCACTTTTACGTTCTTCTTCAGACATGATCACTTTGCCGTTGCTTGTTACGTTTATATTCGGACCTGTTGCGAGCGCTTCGCCCCAAAAACACATTGCACAGGTATCATCGAGTTTTTGTGCTGCTTTGAACGATCGTATTGACTCAGCGTGGTTAAACCCGAAAGCAAGCACCATTCCTTGGTCAAAATACTTTTGAGCATCCGGGTTTTTTGTCGTGATTTTGTGCGTAAAAGCACCCATACCTTTGAAAAGAGGTGCACCCGCCTGTTTTACGAGCTCTTCATTCGTCCGTTCTGAGGGTTCTTTGGCAACTTGAGTTCCCTTGCTGCAAGATAAAAATAAAACGGTCGAAATTATTAGAAATGCCTTAACAAAATTCATATTCGGTGCTCCTCGATCTTATTTCCGGCTGCCCACCGGCGGTTCCGATCTTTGTCTCCTCGGAGGTTCTCGGTTCAATCCGATATCACGTACCAATTGCGGCAATTTTTCAAGCTATTACATAGAGAACCTGAACTTTCGCGTCAGAAATATAACTTTTTTGGACTTTCCCTCCAATTATTCAATGTCGGAATTCTAGGTCAATAGAAAGCTGATTTTTCAACGGCTCGTAACATTTTACACACCTCATACACACCTCAAACCAACCCGATCTATCGGTCATTCCGCTCCTTAAAAGCCTGAACAGCTTCCGCTGAACCGGCGTGCATGATCTCGGGTTTGTGATATTTCCAGAAATGCTCAAATTCCTCTTCGTTCATCTCGGTTTTTTCGCCGCGTGTTTTCTCTTTCAGATAATTCTCCGCCCATTCGCGCATATCCATATTTGTGTTCAACGCCGTTCGTGCACCGTGCATCATATTGTCTCGTTCCATAATTGCTGCTCCTTGTGGTAATTTCTTGATTAAGAACATTTTCGCAAGTTTTGCGTAATAATTGAAATTGAAAATTCAGTCTCGGAGTTTCTTTGTGAAAAAACAATTTGTATCGGCTTTTCTTTCCGTTTTCCTTTTAACCACCTTTATTTCAGCTCAAGCAGCAAATGAGCTCGAAGTTCCATTTGTAAATAAGACCTTGGCAAACGGGCTTGAGATCATCGTTTTGCCCGATGCTTCGGTGCCGATCGTGACGGTCGAGCTCGCTGTAAGAAATGGTTCATTTACCGAATCCCCTGAATTTAACGGATTATCGCATCTTTACGAGCATATGTTCTTTAAGAACAATCGCGCCGTGCTGCTTTACAGGTGCGAGCTCGCAAAAAAATATAACCGCAATGATTATTATGTAGGTGCCGGATGCGCATCTCAAATTGGACTCAAAACTCAGATCGGTGACCTCGGCTATCTGGACGACGGAGACCAGCTTAGCATCAGCAACGCTTCCACACGAGAAGAAGTTGTAAATTATTATATGACGACGACGAGCCAGTTTCTTCCCGTCGCGCTGCGATCGATGAACGATTCGATCCGTTACCCGACGTTTGATCCGGCAGAACTTCGCGATGAGATCAAGGTCGTACTTGGCGAAGTAGATCGTAATGAATCAAACCCTTTCTTTTATTTGAGCGACGATTCAAACAGTAAGCTTTTTTACAAATTCCCGACAAGAAAAAAACCGCTCGGCACGCGTGAAACGATCTCTTCCGCGACGCGTGAGAAAATGCTTCTTATTCAATCCAGATATTATGTTCCGAATAATTCAGCGCTGATCGTGACGGGTGATGTAGACCCGACGGAGGTTTTTGCATTGGCTGAGAAGTTTTTCGGAAGCTGGGCAAGAAGAACTGTTGAACCATTTAAAGAGTTTCCGCTTGTCGAACATCCGCCTCTTGCAAAAAGCGAAGCAGAGATCGTAGAACAGCCTGTTCAGAATGTTTTGATCCAGATCAGTTGGCAGGGTCCTTCGATCGGAAAGGACGATGAAGCGACATACGCGGCAGACGTTTTCTCATATATCCTGACGCAGCCAAATTCGAAGTTCCAAAGAGCCATGGTCGATTCCGGTTTAACAGCGGCGACAAATATCGGCTATTACACTCAAAGAAATGTCGGACCGATCCAGATACTTCTTGTTACTTCGCCGGATAAAGCAAAAGCTGCACTTAAAGCGACTTACGAACAAATCGAACAATTCGATAAGCCCGGCTATTTTACCGATGAAGAACTCGCCAGCGCGAAAACAATTTTGGAATCAAGAGATCTGTACGACCGGGAAAAACTTAGCGAATATGCGCACACATTATCTTTCTGGTGGTCTTCGACCGGTATCGATTATTTCCGCGGCTACTATAAGAATTTGCGCGCTGTCACGCGTGAGCAAACAAATCGCTACGTCAAAACCTACATTCAGGGAAAACCGCACGTCACCGTCGCGCTAATGTCGCCGCAGTCAAAAGCCGAAGCAAATCTAACCGAAGCAGACCTTATTGGAAAATAATCATATGAAATTCGTTAACAAACCATTACAAATTATCGGCAAATTTATTTTGCTGACCATGCTTTTCTCCGTTTTCGCGATTACTTCCCTTGCGCAGGCGACACGAAGCGGAATTGCAGATCAAGCAAAACTTGTTTCCGAATTTGATGTAAACGGGCTAAAGGTTTTGGTAAAGCGACGTGCGAGTGCGCCGACAGTCGCCGCGGGACTTTTTATCCGGGGCGGTGCGCGAAACATAAATGAGAAAAATGCGGGCATCGAAAGCTTTATGCTCGATGTAGCGGCGGAGGCGAGTACAAAATACCCCCGCGAAGTGGTCAGGCGTGAGCTGGCAGGAACGGGAAGCAGCGTAGGCGCCGGTTCTAACAATGATTTTAGTGTTTTCAGCCTTGCTTCGACACGCCAGAATTTTGACAAATCATGGGACATTTTTACCGATCTGGTCGTAAATCCCCGGTTTGAAAATGATGATGTAAACCGAATTCGCGATGGGATCGTTACCAGCCTACGCGAACAGGAATCGGACGCCGATAATTATTTACAGATCCTTCAAGACCGGATTATCTATGCAAATCATCCTTACGCAAATGATGTAAACGGAACGATCGATACCTTAAACGCACTTACGGCCAAAGATCTTCGTGATTATCATAAGAAAATAATGGAAACATCGCGGCTTTTGCTCGTTGTCGTTGGAGACGTTGACGCCGCGGATCTGAAAGCCCGTATTACGGCTACGCTTGGAAAACTCCCTCGTGGAAATTATAAGGAAACACCTTATCCGGCTCTTGATTTTTCAAAATCAACACTCGATATCTCATCGCGTTCGCTTCCGACAAATTATGTTCAGGGTGTGTTTGATGCGCCTTCGTTAAACAATCCGGACTATTCGGCAATGCGGGTAGCGATGACTCTGCTTCAAGGTCGTGTCTTTCAGGAAGTTCGCGTCAAGCGCCAGCTTTCCTATGCTCCAAATGCCGAGCTAAATTCACTTTCATCAAATACAGCAAATATTTATGTAACTGCAGTAGATGCAAATCAGGCGGTTTCTGTAATGCTCGATGAAATCGATGATCTGAAGGTGAATCCGATCACTCCCGATCTGATCTCGAGCATTACCGGGCATTTCCTAACGCTCTATTATCTTGATCAGCAAACAAACGGAGCACAGGCTGCAGAACTCGCAAAATACGAATTGATCGGCGGCGGCTGGCGAAATGCGTTTGAGTTTTTGGATCGCGTCAGAGAAGTTAAACCGGAGGATGTTCAGCGAGTTGCAAATAAATATATGAAGAATATTCGGTTTGTGGTTGTCGGAAATCCCGCTTCAATAGAGCGGAATGTATTCTTACCGCAGGCTGACTAAGCAGCGTGGATTTCGATCAAGTGATCAGCGCGAATAATGAACCTGACCAATGCGAAAAGTCGTTGATCATTTTTCCGGATACAATACCAACCGCCGTAAGTCCGGTAAAGAAATGGATCGCCATTAACCCTAAATAAATTCCTAGCGCAAGTGTCAAACCGTAGCGCGCTATCTTAAACTCTCCCCAGCGCGACAAAACATAAGCTGCTGTTCCGCCGACAAATATTTTCACCGCAAGAAACGGAAGATCACCCATATCCAGTAAGCCCGCCATAAGATGATTACCTTCCGTTGCAAAGCCGTTTCTCACCCAATAGATCGTGAAAACAGCATCCAGAAAATTCAATAAGAAAAGCAAAGAAGTTTGACGGGTTAATTGCATTAAAAGAGGTATCCTTATGTTAAATTTGTTTAAACCTCTCCCCTAAAACAACTTTACCCTCCGTCTTAAAAAGAAAAGACTTCGGGTAAATTGGAGATAGAAATAAACTTATAAACTGTCCGTTAGTTGTACTATATGTTCAATAGAAGAGAGATTCAATTTTTTTCTGAAAAAACTTCGCGCGAGATTATTTTTTACATTTAAAATTAGAAAAGACCGGAGCGATCACCGGTCTTTCTTTATATAAACAATAATTCTAAATGCTATTTAAGCGCCATTTCCTTTTCCTTACCGAGCTCTTTGAGACGGGCGACTACTTTTTCAATAAGCCAATTCGGCGTTGAAGCCCCTGCTGTAACGCCAACCCGGACCGCGCCCTCAATATCCTTAACATCGATCTCGTGCTGCGTCTGGATCAAAAAGCTTTTTTCACATTGTTCTTTGCAAACTGCTACAAGCTTGCGGCTGTTTGAAGAATGCTCGCCGCCAATGACATAAAATACATCTACCATTCCGGCCAGCGCACGGGCGGCGTCTTGTCGATCGCGGGTCGCCGAGCAGATCGTGTTTATGATCTCGACCTCATCGTCTGTTTTGCTCTTAATCGCATCGGCGGTGTCCATAAACGTTTGAAGTTTGATCGTGGTTTGTGAAACAACAAGCGGTCTTGTTAATTTTGGAAGACCGGCGACTTCGGAAATATCTTGAATTACAAATGTATGGTCGGGTGCATATCCTTTTACGCCGATCATTTCCGGGTGATCCGGGTTTCCAACAACGATCACATGCCGGTCATCATTTGCCGCGCGTGCAGTTAATTTTTGTACCCGTGTAACAAATGGACATGTCGCATCTACTACCTTCGAAGCTTTTTCTTCAAGTTCTTTTTGAACTTCCGGCGTAACGCCATGAGCCCGAATTACCGCCGTTTCACCCTTTTGGATCTGAGAAGGCAGGTCGATCGTCGAAACACCTTTTCCATCGAGCCGTTCCATTTCCTGCGCATTGTGGATCAATGGTCCAAGCGCCCTTACTTTCTCATTTTGCGCCAGCGAATCTTCGACCATATCGACGGCCCGCTCGACGCCAAAACAAAATCCATATTCAGTTGCCAGTAAAACTTCCATAAAAACTTTTCCCACTTTTAAGCCGTTGACAATAACAATCTTAACAAAAGTAAACCGTGAATGTTAGTCAAACTCGACTCAACCCCCGTTTTAGAACCTATCTAATCGGCTCCCGAAAGATTATTTCGGATGTAATTCTTGCACGTTTCGCTGCTTCCGGTTTTGATTTCTTAAGGTTCGCAACCTGCATCAGCGCTTCCCCGGTTCGCGAAAGAAGGCGCACCAAATCGCCTTCTTCCGCTCTTGTTTCCCGTATCAGATCCGTCCATTTCATCCCGCCCGCCCAGGCTTCTGCCGCTGCTGCTGCTGAAAAATTTATTTCATCTGCCGGTTCGACGCCCATGTCCCATTCGATGTCCGACACCTGAAAAACGATATCTTCGATCTCTTTTAATGCGCCGCCGAGTTTTGCCGAAAGATCGATCTTCCCATAATCCCTTTCTGCGTCCGCCGCAAGTGAAGCCATGACGCCGGCGATCTGCGGCGTTTCAAGTTTTTCAAAAATACCTTTTTTTAATACCTCGCCGACGTGAAGCGGTTTATCAATTCGCAGATCCGCAAGCCATTCTCCTTCTGAAGTGATCTTCTGCGTGGCAAAATCCAGATAGCCAAAATGATCTAATACGCGTGCTCGGTTTTCAAACGGAAGCCATATCTCGCTTCTTAAGAAATCAATATCACGCTCGATTTTGTGTATCGATTCGGCGTCGATACAGCTTTCCCAAAGAACTTGTTCAACGGCCGTTCGCTCTTCGTCTTTTAGATCTGGTGAATAAAATTTTTTCAAAAGCGAATCGATGAGAGCCGTCGCTTTATCGCTGTCTTCATTGACGACAGAGGCCTTTGGTTCTTTAAGGACCGGATTCTTACCTTCATAGATCTCAATAAAGGCATTCTCGACCGACTGTTCATCGGTCCCGTATTTTTTCTTATAAACCCGTTTTATTTGCGATAATGGTATCGTCGCCCCGCGACCCGTATCACGCATCACCGAAACTTTGTCGCCAAAGACATCAAGCACCAGATAAAACTGGCGTCCGCTTTTTCCTTTGGAAACGATCCTTCCGCTCTGTACTTTTTCCTTAAGCCACGAATAACGAATATCCGCCCGCGTCTGCGGCAGACTCTCGCGCAAATGTGATTGAGCGCTCAAAAGACGTTCGAATCCGAAAATGTCATCGATACCAACTCCAACACCGGTTTCGTCAATTTTGTCCGTGATCTTTTGCTCTACGATCCGGCGTTCTTTTCTAAGACCCGTGATCCGCCTTGCCGTTGTTCGAAATGCAAAACTTTTTTCCGCAATTTCACGAACGTGT
>JBGTEI010000109.1:0-3796 GCA_041747875.1 Pyrinomonadaceae bacterium
CTCGGGGTGCAAAATTCAGACCAGTTTCGAACGCCAAAAGATGTGGATTTCTTCCGCGGTCTCGGACAGCGCGTTTCGCAGCTTACCTACAATTCGCGCAATTTTATCGGTAACGGATCTACGGAGCGAACAGATGAAGGAATTTCCGATTTTGGCGCGTCGATCATTGCACAAATGAATAAGGTCGGAATGGCGATCGATGTTTCTCACTGCGGCGATAAAACTACGCTTGATGCATTTGAGATGTCAAAAAAGCCGGTATTGATCACGCATTCAAATGTCCGCTCTCTTGTCGGCGGCCATCCGCGCTGCAAAACCGACGATGCAATAAAAGCAGTAGGTAAATCAGGAGGCGTGATGGGCATCACGGCAGTTCGAATGTTTGTAAAAGCGGATGAGCCGACAACCGTCGAGCACGTTCTGGATCATTTTGATCATGTCAGAAAGTTAATAGGTGCAGAACATCTGGGCGTTGGAAGCGATATCGATCTTTACGGATATGACTCGATGCCGCCGGAATTGAATAAACAATTGCGGGCCGGTTACAAAGGGAGCTACGCGTTCCGCGAAAAAATTGACGTCGAAGGTTTGGACCATCCGAAACGGATGTTTGATCTAACCGAAGGACTTATTCGCCGCAAATATAGCGACACTGATATCAAAGGAATTCTCGGCGGCAATTTTAAGAGAGTGCTGAAAGATATCTGGACGGTTTAAATAGTTTGTTAGAGGCATTTTTGGATTGTGTCCGTTAAGCGATGTTATGAGAACAATATTCTTATAACTTGCCACTAGCTTGAGCTGGTGGAATTTGTCTAGCTAAAGCTAGTGGGAAGTTAGCTAATGCCAGTGGCAAGTTAACGAAATCCGGCCGCAAATTGAAAAGCAAAAGCCTTATATTTTAGGGCACCACCGATTTTTTGGAGAAAACGTTATGAAAATACAAACACGAGCAAATAATATTGTCATTCTAATTCTGATGTTGGTTATCAGTTCAGTGTCGGTCATCGCACAGGATGCGCCGCTGACCGGTTTCGACGACTATGTAAATAAAGCGATGAAAGAGTGGGAAGTACCCGGCTTAGCGATCGCCGTTGTAAAAGATGACAAGATCGTCTATGCAAAGGGCTTTGGGGTCCGCCAGCTTGGAAAACCGGAACCGGTTGATGAAAAAACAATTTTCGCAATTGGTTCATCGTCGAAAGCTTTCACATCGGCCGCGATCGCGATGCTCCTTGATGAAAAGAAACTGAAATGGGATGACAAAGTATCTCAATACCTGCCGGAATTCCAACTATTTGATCCTTATGTGACTCGTGAAATGACCGTTCGGGATATGCTGACGCACCGGATCGGACTCGAGCGCGGCGACCAGCTTTGGTATGCGACGGATTTCAGCCGTGACGAGATATTGCGCCGAGTCCGCCATTTGGAACCATCATCGAGCGTTCGTTCGCGCTTCGGCTATCAAAACATTATGTATCTGGCCGCCGGTCAGATCGTCCCTTCGATCACTTCAAAAAGCTGGGATGATTTTCTCGCCGAGCGCATTTTCTCACCGCTTGGAATGAAGGATAGCAGTACGAGTATCTCCAGTCTTTCGAAATCCAATGATGTCTCCACACCACATTTAAAGATCGACGACAAAGTAACGCCGATCGCGTGGCGGATGATCGACAACATCGGTCCAGCCGGTTCGATAAATTCAAATGTTGTTGACATGGCGCAATGGGTCAGGCTGCATCTCGGAAATGGAAAATTCGGAGGCAAGCAGTTGATCAGCGAAGCGGCGATCAAAGAGATGCATACGCCGCAGACGATAATCAGGCGTGAAGGACCGTACACGATCTTTTATCCGGATGCACATTTTATGAGCTATGGAATGGGGTGGTTCCTGAGCGACTTCCGCGGTAAAAAACTTGTCGAACACGGCGGAGCGATCGATGGAATGCGAGCGGCTGTAATGATGATCCCTGAAGAAAACGTAGGAATTGTGATTCTTACAAATATGAACGGAACCCTTCTTCCGCAGTTTTTATCGTATCGAATTTTCGATGCGTTTATGGGCAAAGAACCACGCGACTGGGCTGGTGAGGGATTTAAGGGACTTGCGCCGTTAATGGCAGCGGCAGAAGCGGCTCAGAAGAAAGCTCTGGCGGAAAGAGTAATGGGAACTTCTCCATCGCTGAGCTTAGAAAAATATGCGGGTAAATATCGAAGCAAAATGTACGGCGATATTGAAGTGAAGTCTTCAAACGGCAAATTATCCGCGCATTACGGAAAAAACTTTAATGGCGATCTAGGCCATTGGAACTATGACACTTTTCAGGTTACATGGCGTGACGCGGCTATGGGTAAAGGATTTATGCAATTCAGCCTGGACGCGAAAGGAAACGCCAGTTCGGTGACTTACGGCGGTATGGGTGATTTTGATCGCGTAGCCGAGAAATAGCTTGAACAAGAAAATGTTTTTTGGCGCGGGAGAATGCGACATTCGAACAATGCCGCTTTCCTCCGCGAATCTTAAGTACTTTTAGAATAACTAGTTATGAGAATCATCAAGAAGATCCTGAAAATCACAGCAATCGCTTTGCTGATTCTTATTGGTGTTCCATTGATAATCGGACAGGTTTTAAGACTTACCGCCGCGGTTGAACCGCCGGCGGGTGAATTGGTTGATGTCGGTGGGTACAAACTGCATATAAAGTGTGTCGGACCTGTCAACAAATCCGATGTCGAACTCCCAACGGTCGTATTTGAAGCGGGTGCGGGCGTTTCGAGTCCTACTAATTACTGGATCCGGGAAGGCGTTTCAAAAACAACAAAGGTCTGCATTTACGATCGCGCCGGAATTGGCTGGAGTGAAGAAAGCGGACTGCCTAGAGATGCAAAAACGGTCAACACGGCACTCCACACACTTCTTGATAAGGCAGGAGTAACGCGTCCGTTTGTTTTTGCCGGACATTCTATCGCCGGGCTTTATATGCGCGACTATGTCGAACGGTATCCTGGTGAAGTGATCGGTCTGGCATTCCTCGATCCAAGCCATCCGGACCAGAACAGAAAGTTTGGTTTAACGGAGAGCCAGAAGGCCGAACAAATGTCGACGATCAATACGATCGTTTTCTTTGCAAAACTGCTTATGAAAACGGGCGTGATGGAAGTTTACAACCCGACCGTAACGGGTGATGTTCTTTTTTATCCTGAAGAGATACAGAAGCAGATCGCCTATTTGTCGAAAAACCCCTCGAATCTCGAAACGGCGCTTCGTGAAGCCGGAGACTTTGAAAAAGCTGGCGCTCAGGCAGCAATTAACAAATCTTTGGGTGATCTGCCCGTGGTAGTGATCTCCGCAACCAAACCGATGGATCCGGGGAATTTACCAAAAGGTGTTTCGGCAGAGAAATACCAGGCTGTATTTGTGGCGCTGCACGATGAGATCGCAGCACTTTCCGCCCGGGGCAAACATATAAAAATGGAAACAGCCACTCATATGAGCCTGATCACAAACAAGGAAAATGCTGCAAAGGTCGTACCTTACATCACCGGCATTGTTAGGGAAGCAGCAGAGCGCGAAAAGAATACGGATTCAAAACAAACGGCCGGTGAAAATGCCGAAACGATAAATGAATAACTTTGAAGGAAAAACTATATGTATAAAAGACCGACCATAAATTATCTGACCGCAGCTGCCCTAACTTGTTTACTGTTTGTCTCATTTATTTCGGCTCAGAATGCCGCCAAATTAACCCCGGACTCAGAAATTTCCGCAAAGGTTTCGGAATATATGAATGCC
>JBGTEI010000110.1:0-11506 GCA_041747875.1 Pyrinomonadaceae bacterium
GGGCATGCGAAACCGGTGATCGAAAGCATCGGGCATAACGGGAAAATTTGCGTTGTTGTCGGATTAAAAAGTCCGACAAATAGACAGCCGGCCGAGAAAACTAAAAGTCCGGCGCCCGCCAAAATGCGCTCCAGCGTTGAGGCAGAGACTTGTTCCTTTAAATAGGGTATTGATGTGCCAGCCATATATTATTTACAAGAATACTAAGACGGCCAAAATTATTCCAACGGTCATTCTACGACCCCGCCATTTTCATAAGCAACGCATCGGAGGCGACCTTCCTATTCAAATTAAACCGCAGATTCCGTCGAACTGATTCGATCTCTTCAAGCCATGAAGATAGTGTAGAATTTGGAAGTTGGTCCTTTAGTTCAGAAAGATGTGCAGCGAGATCGAAATTTACAATTTCCGCTTCTCTGCTGTTTCCGAGTTTCCAGAGATCGCTTATGAGGGTCTGCATGATTGATAAATAGATCTCAAAATCCTGCCGTATTTTTGTGGTATTGATCTCTTCGGAAATCTGCAGCAGTGAAGCAAATCGGTTTTTTCCGGCGAGATTCTTGATCACCTGAACCATTTTATCCCTCTTTTCTCTAAATCCATCGGCATCCGTATTGGACGCCTGACCGATACTTCCATTTGAAACGCTTGCGATCAGTTTCGCATCTTCGGTTGAATAAGAAAGCTTCTCAAACAGATACTTCTCGATCTCTGATTTAGAAACCGGCGCAAAGCGAATTGTCTGGCAGCGCGAACGGATCGTCGGAAGCAGCGATGCGGGTTTTGATGTGATCAGGATAATGAAAGTAGTTTCGGCCGGTTCTTCGAGCGTCTTGAGCAGCGCATTCGAGGCTCCCGCAGACATTTTCTCCGCTTCCTCAATAATAAAATAACGGGCTTTTGCTTCGAAGGGTCGGAAATTGGCTTCGCGTTCGAGTTCACGAATCGCATCGATATAAATCGTTTGCTTGTTTGGGATGATCATTCCTACGTCAGGGTGTTCGCTGAGAAATACAAATAAGTAGTCTTCCTTCTTGCCGGATGTTGGAAATGTGAAGCTTTTTGCACGAGTGCAATTGTTGCATTCGTTACACGGTGAGAAATCAATTGGATCCTGGCAGACAACAGACCGCGCAATTTCGAGTGCAAATTGCTTTTTGCCAATTCCTTCTTTTCCTACAAAGATAGTCGACTGCGGGAAATTTCCCGATCGGACAAGCCTTTCAAGAGTCTGTTTTATCTGTTGGTTTCCGGTAAGCGTTTCAAACATAACAAGATCGCCGCCGCGAATAGTTTCTTATTTTTCAAGATATTTAGTAACGAGTTTAACGACCGCGGTTTGAATTTCTTCGATCGAGCCGGTCGCATCAATAACCTTAAAGCGTTTCTTTTCCCTGGCAGCGATCTCCAAATAGGACGCGCGCACCCTTTCGTAGAACTCCGAAGTTTCTAAGTCCATTCGATTATTCTTCTCGTCGTCGCTTCGCTTATTGGTTCTGGAAAGTGAACGGGCGACCGGAAGGTCGAAAAATACAGTTAGATCGGGCTTTAATCCGCCTGTCGCGAGCTTTATTACTTGATTAACCGTAGCGGCCGGAAAACCCCTTCCGGCTCCCTGATAGGCAAATGTCGCGTCCGCATACCGGTCCGAAAGAACGATCTTTCCTTCTTCGAGTGCGGGTTTAATCAGGAAATTTACGTGTTGGGCCCGATCTGCAGCAAACAATAATAGCTCCGCGAGCGGGTCGACCTGTTCTTCGGTTTCCAAAAATGCCTCGCGCAATCGCCGCCCAAGCGGAGTGCCGCCGGGTTCCCTCGTAGCCAATACGTCAAAACCGCGTGAAAGCAATTCCCCGGAAAGCATTCTCAGCTGCGTAGATTTGCCGCTTCCGTCAATTCCCTCAAACGTTATTAGTTTTCCTTCCAAGATATTTTACTTTGAATTGCTGGTCTTTTTGTTTTCTTATTGAAACTGTTGAGATCGCGTGTTTGAAAACGAGAACTTCTTTATCTCCAATGTCGAGCAAAACGGAGAATTTATCAAAGCTTTTTATCGAACCCGATAGCTCCGTACCCTGCATCAATTGAAAAACAACCTCCGTTCTTTCCTTTCTCGCCGCGTTCAAAAATGCGTCCTGAATATTCTGGGTCGTTTGTTTTTCCATCGCGATTCCCCTTTTGTTTACTTAGTTTTAAAGCTGATTAATGATTATACCAAATTTGGTTTTACAAACAAGATGATCAGTTTTTTGGGTCATTGGTCTAAATACTCCCTCAATTGCTGTTGAGTTGCGGGTTCATTTCCAAATCCGTCTAGCCAAATTACTTCTTCTTTATGCCGAAACCACGATATTTGGCGTTTTGAATAATTACGCACGTCTTGTTTTGTTTGCTCGATCGCGCTTTCTAATGTTCGTTCTCCCCGGAGGTACTCGCAAACCCTCCGGTAACCGTGCGCGCCCAATGCATTGGATTCGTCCGGCAGACCGTGCTCGCGAAGTTTTCTAACTTCCTCGACGAGACCATTTCGAAAGTGTTTTTCGGCTCGTGTATTTATTTGTTTGTACAAGATGTCTCTTGGCGGATTTAGCGCAAATATTTTTATTCTTCCGGCAAATTCGGGCGGATCGAGCCGTTTCGGCTGGAGTTCGGACATAGGTTTGCCGGTTTGAAAATAGACTTCGATCGCGCGCATAGTTCTGACGTAATCTTTTGGAAACAACTTTGCGGCAGATTTCGGATCGATCCTGCTAAGGATCTTATGAAGATGTTCAGCTCCTTTTTTTTCGATCGTTTTCGTCAGACGTTTGCGGAGTTCTTTGTCAGCTTTTGGTCCGTCAAAAAACGGCTCTCGAAGTGCCCGCAAATAGAACCCGGTTCCGCCGACGAGAATCGGAACATTCCCACGAGATTCGATCTCTACGATCTTATTTGCTGCGTCTTCTGCCCATTTTGCAGCGGTATAATCGATCTCCGGTGAAACGTAATCGATAAGATGATGCGGGACTCCTTTTTTTTCCTCTTCCGAAGGCTTTGCCGTTGCGATCTGAATTTGTTGATAAATTTGGACTGAATCACAGTTTATGATCTCTCCGTTTCCGAGACGCAACGCCAATTCGACGCCGATCTCGGTCTTTCCCGAAGCCGTGGGTCCGACAATTGCATAAATTGATCTGTTTTTAATCACGGAGAAAAAAGGGGCGTTAAACGAACAGCCGAAATAATCCGATCGCTACTATTATGCCGATCAGTATTGCTGAACCAATTATTTGATTTCGTGAGAATTTGATCATTGCGGCATTTTCTCAAGGCTCTTGCCGACGAACTCGGCAATGCCGGTCAAAAGCATTTGGACCGAAACTGTGATCAAAAGCATTCCCATTAGGCGTTCGACGGCGATCAAACCTTTATCACCAAGGAATCTTGAAAAGTAACTTCCACAATAGATGATCAATGCGGAAGCAAACCACGCGATCAAAACTGCTATCAGCCAATCGAGCCAGCGAGTCGGTTCGCGGCTCATCATCAAAAGCGCAGTTGCCATTGCCGAAGGCCCTGCAACGTACGGAATTGCAAGCGGAACGATAAAAGGTTCGCCTTCGATCTCCTGCTCCAGAGAAGAATGGCTCGAAGGAAAGATCATCTTGATCGCGATCATCATCAGTATAATTCCGCCGGCAGTCGTCAAAGCTGTTTGCGAAAGATTCAGCGCCTTTAAAATATACTGACCAAGGAACAAAAAACCGACCAATGCGACAAGCGCGATCAAGAGTTCTCGCAGAACGACCTTTCTCCGGCGAGCTTCATCCACCTTTTTAAGCGTCGTCATAAAAAGCGGAATGTTTCCAAGCGGATCCATTACGAGAAATAACAAAAGTGCTGCGGAAAGTGTCGTCATCTCAATAAGCCTTCACCAGATCAATGCCCGTGTAATAGTGTTTCAAGATCTTGTCATATTTTACGCCGGTCTGCGCAAGTCCGTATGCGCCGTATTGGCACATGCCGACTCCATGACCCCATCCTCTTCCGGTAAAACTAAAACTCGCGACGCGCCCATCAGACCCGTAGCGTTTGTCCATTGCGAAAAGCTGCTCTTTAAGACGGAGTGCTGATCGGATCTTTCCGCCTTTTAAAGATTGCGTACCCGTCGTGGTAACTATCTCGAGTTCGGTTGCTCTGCGCGAAAATCCTTTGCTCTTGATGTTTACATCTATCAGCGCGCCCATTCCTTTTACATATCGGCCCAAGTTTGCGCGCATTGCCGAGGCTGACATGTTGCTACGCCACAATGTAAAGGGTGACATTCTCTCGGCAACCGTTGTTGAATCGGTTGGTTCGACCTCAAGATAGATAACGTCGCCCTGTGGATTTGTTTTGTACGTTACATTTTCGCCGCCGACCAGGGCGGTTTCTTTTACCTGATAGAAAGCATCGCCAAACTTTCGAAAAAGAAAAACACTCGGATTTACAGTTATTTCCTTTTCGCTTCTCCCGCTTCTCACTATGAGTTTTCCGTCTTCGGTAGGTTTTGTAGTTCCGGTTTCAAACGAAAGCGCCCATTTCTTTTTTTGATAGATCGTGTCGATCAGGCGGAGCATCTTGCCGCGTGAAAAGCGCTTGTTCGGTTTTATCGTAAGATCTGAATAGATCGAAAACCATCCGTCGCGCATCAATTCGGCGAGCATCGGTCGATCCTGTTTTGGAATTTCTTTTGAGTCGAGAAAAGACAGCTGATATTCGATATCGGATTCAGAAAGGATCGTGTCGGCAGTTTCTTCAGCATTTGGCGTGTAGATCAAACCATATAGAATTCTGGCGAGATTTAGTGGCTTCGAAGAATCGGCGTTTACAGAGGGAAACGGTTTACCGAATTTACTGGCAAGTTGGTTCAACCAACTTTTGAGCTCCGTCTCATTCGGCGGATCTTCGAAATAATCATCCGTAAACTGATTTGAGATCATCAGAAAATTGTTTACCGCGTATTTCGAAGCAAGCCGTACGGATTCGTAATTTGCTTCATTATGGATCAGCGCCGGCTCACGCGTCGTTCTCACCATATACGGCGCAAAATATTCCCTTCCTTCAAGTGAACAATTCACCCCCTTTAGATATGGCTCGTTAAACTCAAAAATATTTCCTGAATCTTCGGTGCGTCCGCCGCAGGTTGATGTATAGAGTGCGTTTATCGGGACGCCGTTATACGTCGCGACAACGCCGCTCGTTTCTCTTACCGCCTGCGAACCCATTTTAGATTCGATGCTTACGCCTTTATAAACCTGCGACCAAACCGTTGGAAGCATGTCGAAACCATCATCTCCGTAACCGTTTTTATTGGCTACAGCGTATGTTCTTGCCGCGACCGCTTGCGCTTTTTGCGCCTCGATCTGAGGCAGTGAGAGTTCCGAAGGTACAACACCGAGCAGATAATCTTCCATCGGAACAACATTTACGACCGTTACTTGCCCGCTTGAATTAACAAAAACCTCCATTTTCCCGCGATAGCTTTTGCCGTTCAGTTTAACGATTCCGCGACTGAAAGTTGAACCGATCGTTACCGCCTTGAGTGATGAAAACCTCGATTGAGAAGTTGTGCCCGAAACATTTACCTCGCGCAAAGCCGGGTTGAAATACGCATTTCGATTTCGCTGATAGATTGGACGACTTGATGAGATCGTCCGAACGAGGGCCGGGTCAGCCGCAGTGTCCAATGTGCCTGGCGAGATTAAACTCCGCACTTTTGACTTGCCGCCGGAAACGATCTGTCTTGTCAGCGCGATTGCGTCATCCGACGGGACTGAAAATTTATCTACAATGATCTCCGCTGCGGCGTACCCGTTATCCGAAAGTTTTTTGAATATCTCGTCAGCTTCGGATCGGATCTCCATTTCACGGCCTATTCTTACGATCCACAGATCGGAAGTTTTTCCCGGTACGACGGATGTTTCCGCCCCGACCTGCTCGCGAATGTTAATTGCCAGAAGATCTGCTTTTTCCCGGGTTTCGACATTTGGGATCTCTATCCGATAAGCCTCAAAATTCGGCGAATTATAATTGCCCGAGGAAACGCGTACACTTGTCGATTCGAGATCCCGATCGACTTCGCCAGGCATAGAAGCGATGAGAGTTGACTCAGACGTTGTAATCGATACAACACTTGCATTTTGAATTAAACCGATTCTTACCAATGGTTCTTTCTCCAAACGGAAGAAGATCGGTTCGAATGCAGAAATATTTGTTTGATTTAAAAGTGCGAATAGAATTAATGCGAATAACAATCGCGGACGTAAGCTCATAATTACAAATTCTAGCATTAATCGAAAAAGCGGATAAGAACTCAAATGAAATTCTTATCCGCTTTATTGAGATAAATCGTCTTTCTTTACTTTATTTTACTTAATGGTTCGATATCCAACCCGAATGCGGCAGGATTTTCACCAATAATCGCTGCGGCAAAAAATTTGGGAACATACTTCACATTTTCCGTTTGAAATTGGGAAAAATATCCCGGAGGTCTGAACCCGGGATTTTCTTCGTCGTCGATCTGTGTCGAATAGGTCTCGTAGAGTTTATTTTGTGTATCCATCAAAACCCAAAAGCTGATTCTGGGTGCATCGGTTAGTCCGGAAACTTCTGTAATATGTTTTTTCATTGCCCCTTCTCCGCGGTTGTACGAACCAATAGCAAGAGGAATTCCGACCGAATCGCTGCCAAAAGTTTCAGCGATCATCATCTGGTAAAATTTTGCCGATGCGCGTGCTGCAAGTTTTGGCGTACATCTTTCATCGGGATTCGCAGGCGAAGCCCCGACAACTGTTTTTAGGCCAAACTGGCTTCCGGTTCGTGACGTAAACTGAAACATTCCGAGCGGGCCTGTAGTCGATTGAAGACACGGGCAAAATTCAGATTCGATCATCGCGGTGTACAGCCCGATCTGAGGCGAGAGCTTCTGGGCTTTATATTCCTCATTTACAAAGGCGGCAATTTTACTGCCACGGGTCAAAACAGATAAAAGATCGCTTTTGTAAAAATCTATGCAATCATTTTTACGGGTTTTTGTCGCCCTTCGTAGGTAACTTTCGAGATGTGACCGAATTTGGCGAAGACCATCAGCATTGATTTCGTCGCCATTTGTTCTGCCGAAAAGCTCGAGTATCTCTTCGGACTTTGCCGAAACGAATCGCAGTTTCTCATCAAAACCCATTTGCGAGTATGTTTTTCCAGAAAACTTTTGAGTTGTACTGTTTTTTTGAGAGAAACCTGATATCGAGAATGCGGCAATAATAAACAACACGGAAAAGAATAAACGTTTCACGTTGAACCTCCAGTATTTTTTTATGCGCAACAGGCTGACTGACGATACCCAAACTTTTTGCCTAACCAAAATAATTATTTTTCTAATGCGTTGAAAAGAAATCGAAAAGTAGCAAAAGTTTGCCCGCGATGCTGCGGCTGAAATGCAAAAAGGGCGATCTTTCCTTTTCCAAAAGTTGCCTCCGCGAGCGCAGTTTTTCCTTCGATGTGTTCTTTTCCGTAGACCCATCCTGAAAGTAAAATATTCTTGTCAGCGTATTTCACGACTGATTTGACGTTTTCAGTGTTTTCGATCTCGTAAGCCGAGCTATTTATAAAATATCCGGCGACATCATTTCCAAATCCCTTTGCGATGGTAAAACGCCGGTCGACGTCGAGTTTGAGGATCGATCCGGGGCTGTAAAATTCTTTTCGGGTTTTTCCTTCAAGAACATTTTTAACAGGCAGACCGAATTCCTTGATCACCATGTCGCATGAGGAATCAAAGCAGATAAGTTTCCCGCCTTTTTCGACAAACGACTTAAGGTTTGCCACACCTTTTTTGGTAATCCCGCCAATATATTCTTTTGGATAATCTTTTTCGTTGCGCCCTTCAACGAGCGATCTCGTGCTTATCGAAGGAAGAATGATCGCGTCGTAATTCAGTTTGTCATCACGAAAATCGGCGTCCATAAGCGATGCATATTTGATCTGATGATTGTCGAGAACAAGACGCGTCCATCCTTCATCCATCGAATTTGCCCAACCCTTGTACATTCCGATCTTCGGATTAGATTTCAGCGGATTTGGCAATTTATCAAATGATCTACTTGACGGCTTAAGGTTTAGCGCGCTTCTTACCTGATTAATGTTTGTTACTTTTTTAAATCCCTGCGCATTGTGATCCTTATCCTTGAAGTCCCAAATTGCGCCGTGATCGATCCCCATCTGAAGCGGCAGCGTCCATCCGGCTACGTCATAAGGAACCTCTGCCTCACCTTCTGAATTGATCCTTTCCGGATAAACCTGTTTCTCAAACAAACTCAAAACGTTGTTTTTCTGCGGCTGATCTACAAACACGACAAAACTCCGGCCGGGAATTTCCCCGAATTTGGTTCGGTCGCCCGGATCGGTCGATGCCTCAAATTCTGTCACAGCTTCGTTTACTTCCATTCCCTGCCACATCAAAATTTCCAAAAATCTTGAAACGTTTTCCTCATTCGGCTGCCCGGCGTATACGACGAACGCAGCGGGCTCTTTCTTGTCTTCAGCTATTGCAGCTACTGCCAGATGATGCGAATTCTCGAGGTATCTTGTGCGAAGATTTGCGGCTAGATCCAAAACGCTGTAAATCGCACTCAGTTCCATTCGAGCGATATCAGACGGACCCCATTTTCCGCCGAGCCACGGATCGGGATTATTCGTCAGACGCTCAAGCGGCGATTTCATTCCCCTCGTCGGTCTTTGCTTATCAAGCATTTCATTTGTGATATTTACCGGTGTCATTAGATCGGCACTGGCGGCTTCCGATAAAATACCGATCGAATTGTGATAATACGGTGCTGAACGAAAGCCTCCGTGCCACCATGTATCATAAGTCGCATTTGTAACGATCCCTTTTTCTCCGGTGCGCGCAAGATCAGCTGCGATCTTGTAACCGAGTAAACCAAGTTCGCGAAGAACTATCGGAGAAATTCTGGTATTCGGGGGGTCGAAAAATGGCGGTATCGTTAACCGTGCAGCGGTTTGTCCCTGTTGATGAACGTCATAGACGATCTGAGGAAACCATTCCTGCCAAAAAAGTTTTGTAATATTCCGGGTTTCGGCGAGGTTCATCATAAACCAATCGCGATTGTTATCGTGTCCGGCGTAGTGGTGATAAAGCTCCGGCGGGGAACTTCCTTCGTATTTTGTGTTTAGCGTTTTTCGATACCAATCGGCGACGATGTCAATTCCGTCGGGGTTTGCAGACGGGATCAAAAGCAAAACTGTGTTTTCGAGTATTTTCTTTGTGTTTTCGTCAGATGCCGTGGCGAGGTTATAAGCAAGCAGCATCGACATCTGCGAAGCGACGATCTCCGTTGAATGAATCGAACACGAGATCGCAACTATCGTTTTTCCTGTTTTTAACTTATCTTCCAGTTTCCAGCCGGGATCATTCCGGCTTATTCGCGGATCGGTAAATTGCTGATTGAGCGCCTTGATCGCGTTGAGATTTCTAATGTTTTCCGCCGAAGAAATATAGGCCACGATCTGAGACTTTCCGAGAGTTGTTTTTCCGATCTCTTCTACTTTTACGCGATCGCTTGCGGAATCGAGTTTGGCGAAATAATTTGTAATTTGTTTCCAATCGGCAATAGTTTTATCATCGGTTGGGTGAAAACCTAATACAGATTTTGGGGTTGGGATCTGTTGTGCATTTACGGTCAATTGCAAAATAGTTGCCGAAAACAGAAATAACAAACAAAAACATATTAGGTTTCGGACGGTACATAAACCCTGATAAAGACGCACTTTATGGATGATCATTCGCAAAATTTTTCCTTGGCGATAAAAGATAATAAAAAGCTGGAGTTTCCTCCTAATGAGTCTAACAAATCTCGCCTCTTCGGAAAACTCAGATACTGGTGGAGTTGGCTTGTCGTCGGCACGATCGTCCTTTTTATTGCCGCACCTCTACTTGTTTATTACCGGTTTAAGAAAAAGCGCGATGCTTTTTTTTCGTGGTGTGATTGGGGAGCGCGGATCTGGCTAAAAGCTTCCGGCGTGAAAGTGAAAGTTCATGGTCTTGAGAATCTTGAAGAAGGACGACAGTATGTTTTTGTCTCAAATCACCGTTCTTACTTAGATACGGCGTCGCTTTACGTTTTTGCCGGACGAAGGATCGGGCTCGTTGCGAAAAAGGAACTTCTGAAAGTTCCGATATTTGGACCCGGAATGGCTGTTGCAAACGTGATCGCGATCGATCGTTCGAATCGGGAACGCGCAAAAGAATCACTTGAAACTGCGCGTCAGATCATGGCTAAAGGATATTCTTTTGGTGTTTTTGCTGAGGGAACGCGAGCAATGCCGGGCGAACTTTTGCCATTTAAAAAAGGCGCTATCCATCTTGCTCTTCAAACAAAAGCGGCGATAATTCCTGTCGCTTTTACAAATACCGATAAGTTGATGGGAAAGAGGACCGGAGTCGCTTATCCGGGAACCGTCGAAATGTTTTTACTTCCGCCGATCGAAACACAAAGCGATTCGGGTGATCGCGATCTGATGGAAATTCTTGTCGAATCACGGGCTGCCGTCGCCAAAGTTTTGGAACGCGAAAACAAAAAGCTGATCGAAAGCAATAAGAATACTGCAAACGGTCAGCTTTTAAGCTCATAAAGATCAATTTACATCGTTGGCTTTGGCGGAGTAGGAGGCCTTTCTTCTTTTGATTTGTCAGTTGGCACTTCAGGAACCTCGACGTCATCGTCTAAGATAATAACTTCACTTCTGCCTTGTTTGTAATCGTCGTACGTTACCCGCACCCGCATCTTTACAACTTGGCCGCTATCAAAGACAAGTTCATCGTCAGCGGCTGAATATGCCGGAAACCAGTATTTTCCGTCAACATTTATTCGCCACGTTTCGACAACAGGGAATTTATTTTCCTTTGTTTCCGGTATTCCTTTTCCTTTTGATTTTACGATCATAAAATCCTGATCGTCGACCCAAATTCTTCCGACGAATAATCGCTTATCGGTCTTTTTCGGATTTGGAATAACCTTCGGACGAACGTCGAAAACATGCAAATTCAGATCATCTATCTTCTGTTTTCCTAGATAAGAAAATGTATACAGTTCGACATCCTGCGGATTGATCGCAAATGGGTTTACACCTCCAAGATCTTCGAGGTCTTGTGGGGTAACACTAATTTCCCGTAACGTCGAGGGAGGGGAAAACTCGATCTTTTCAAAGCGCTGCCCGTCTTTTGTAAACGTCAGGAAAGAATCACGACGAAACGTTCCGGTGATCAAACCGCCCAATCCGATCGTCTGAATCGTCGCGCTCCGATCAAATACATAATTTGTCAACGCAAAACGGAAATCATCTTCGTTCTTTGTAAATTTCTTAACGATCTGATCGACTTCGATCTGGTTTAGATTTTCACTCTGGATCGGACTTTCCTGCGCCAAACCGGTGATCGTCATAAGACCCGCAATGACAACTCCGACAAATG
>JBGTEI010000111.1:0-2934 GCA_041747875.1 Pyrinomonadaceae bacterium
TTTTTTCCATCTGTTCGCCGAAAGCATGTTTAAGCGAATAAAACGGAGAAAATTCTCGGGTGATATTTGTTTTCGGGTCGGTCGTAACAACGTCGTTAACCGAATAAATTTCTGTAGTTTGCTGACGGTGGACGTCGGGAACAACATGATATTCATACTTTTGATTCGTGAGATAGATCGGGTCAGCCGTGCGATTAAATAAATTGACGATCGGCGCGCATCCCAAACGAAAAGTACTTTCCGTAACTGGCGCTTGGGGTGGGGTAATGTCTTTGAGATGGATTAAGATCTCAAAATGGCTGCCGAATTTATTGTTCACAGCTTGATCCAGCCCATAGACATCAAAAAACATGAACTTATACGGGAACGAAAAATACTCGGTCAAAAGCCTGTATCCAGCAAACGAGCGTTTCGTATAGGGCAAAATCGATTCGTTTTCTTCAAAACCAACAGCCCGGATACTTTCCGGCGGTAAGATAATCGGATCAGGCAACTTAGCACTAAAATTCATCAGAGAGGAGATAGTTTTTATACTGATAGGAGCTTCATTTGGACGAAGTTCCACCGCGCTTGCATTGTTAAATATCATCTCATAAAGCGGATAAATTAATTGTGAGTCACCGTTGATATAAAACCGCAAAAATTCGGGCGGTTTTTCCGTATCTCCGACTTTGAATTCATGCAAATTGGCATTGCCATAGCAACGCATGCTTAAACGAATATAGCTATCGGCAAATTTACCGCGGACGTCTTTCGGGGCAGGCGATTCCAGTGTGGCAGATTCTAAAATAACGGGAACGAGCTGAACATCATACGCAGTTCGAAAGCGGCAAGGTGTACCGTCAACCGGGCGAGAATTTAGTTTCGCGCCGCGTTCAATGTTTTGAACCGCTGTTAATTTATCCTTTGGATTTCCAAATGACATTTCAACAATCGCCATGGAAGGAATTGGGGACAAATAATGAGGATAGAGAACATTTAGAAAAGACTCCGTGATTTCCGGCAACTCGTCATCAAGCTTTAGACCAACTCTCCCGCTGAGCAATGCAAACGCTTCAACGATGCGCTCAACGTGCGGGTCTTCAACTTTTTCTTCGTCAAGAAGAAGCCGCGCCGCGATTTTTGGATACTTCTTCGCAAACTCGGCGCCTATTTTACGGAGAAAAATTAACTCTCGCTCATAATATCCTAAAAGTTCATCACGCATCTGAGATCAGTTTAATTGAAAAATTGCAGAAAAGAAACGACCGTACCTATAACCTGGCCGGCATGGAGATCGATGGACCAACAATTATCCGATGAAAATTAATGCTTAGGCTGTAACAATCGGCTAACCTCTTTATAAATTTACATTCCCAAATTCACAAAAAGGCGCAATATACCGTCTCAGACCTCTTTAACTACAAAGTCCCCACTTCCCACCTCCAAAATCGTATCGAATGTTACAGGTTCCGGTGTCGGCTCCATATTCAAATTAGCCTCAATTCTAAATCGCAGTGATTTGTCCGTTGTACTGATCGGTTCAAGTGTTACCCGTAGATCTATAAATCTTGGTTCAAAATTCTTGATCGCGGTTTCGATCGCTTTGGTCATACGGGTTTGTTCCAGATGACTCTTCGCACTGACTCCAGTGAAATCAGGCAATCCGAATACTGCAACGGATTTAGGTACTTCCTCAAGCCGTTCGTCAACATTTCCAAAATAAGCACGCGTATTCAAAAGCCATTCAAGATCCCGCTGGACAGATTGCTTAAATTCGGCCAGCGAGTTTGAACGAGATTTCGGCGCTTCATGGGACGACTTCGGCTCAAGATCAACTAATCGATCAAGAAGCGACGGCGTAACTCGGATTTCATAATCTAAACGGGACATTGCGATCCATCAAATACACGTAACCGACTGACCCGTCAAATCAACGTGTCAGTCGGTTAACCTAATTAAGTAAATATTGTCTGCCAAATCTACCGAATATTTTACGATCAAAAGAATTACGCGCCTTGCACTTTCTTGGTGTCGTAGCTGACGGTGTTGGTCAGCGAAACCGAACCATCTTTCTTTTGCTGGAAATACTCGTGCGTGATCTTGGTAAAGTTGAACGAACATTGTTCAATTGGAAGTCCGCCGCCGGCGCTACCACCGGTTTGGAATGACGAAATTACAAGGTCGTTAAAAGTGACTTTGTAATATGTGTAGGGTGTTCCGTCACCGCCGGTTTTACGGCAACTTAAAATCGCCTGCGGGATGTGATTTCCTTTACAGGTAGCCAGGAATAACTGAACGCTTGCTTTACCGTTTTCCATTACAAAATGAAAGTCCTGTAACGAAACTTTACCGGTTCCCAAGCCTGTTCCGAGTGATGCCGAACCTGCGTTGTTAGCACCGAATGACCACGACTGAATTTGCATTTGTTTTTCGAATCCAACCGCTTCGGACTCACCTTCGATACCGTCAATTTTTAGATAAAAATCTTCTGATGCCATGTTGTTTTTGCTCCTTAATTCAAAATTCTATGTTTTTCCCGAAATCTTATCAGCTCACTCGCAAAAGCGATTTCTTTACTTCTGCATTTCTAGCGAGTATTTATCAGCTCGTCTATGCGTTTTAGACGAACTGATAAAATTCTTTTGCGGAATTTGCAAAAAAGATTTGCAAATCACAGTCAGCCTATTTCGCAGGCGGCGGTAATTCCGCAACCAAACGAAGCGAAACCGAAAGTTCGTCAAGCTGGAAGTGCGGCCGCAAAAACGCAACAGCGCGATAACATCCCGGTTTGCCCGGAATCTCCGCAACGTCCACTCTTGCTTCACGCAATGGATATTTCGCCTTCTGAGCCGCCGGTGCGACATCATTTTCCAAAACGTAGTTCGTGATCCAGCGGTTTAGGAACAACTGACATTCCTGCACCGACATAAACGAACCGATCTTGTCTCTCAT
>JBGTEI010000112.1:0-12003 GCA_041747875.1 Pyrinomonadaceae bacterium
TCAGGGGAACTTTGGTTCGGTTGACGGCGATTCTGCCGCTGCAATGCGTTATACCGAAGTCCGCATGGAGCGTCTGACAAATCATATTTTGGCGGATATCGAAAAGGAAACGGTAGACTTCCAGCCAAATTACGATGAATCACTTTCCGAGCCACTTGTAATGCCGACGCGAATTCCGAATCTGTTGGCAAATGGTTCTGAAGGAATTGCCGTTGGAATGGCGACAAAGATCCCGCCGCATAATTTGGGGGAGATCTTAGACGGAACAGTTGCCCTGCTGCGAAACCCTGAAACTACGATCGATGAATTGATCGAACTTATCCCGGGACCCGATTTCCCGACAGGCGGCTTTATATACGGCCGCGAAGAAATTCACAGAGCATATAGGACCGGACGCGGCATAATCAAAATGCGCGCGAAAGCAAATATTGATCTCATCGGTCGAGGAAACAGAGAACGCAACGCGGTAGTCATCACGGAGATCCCGTTTCAGCTAAACAAATCGCGTTTGATCGAAAAAATGGCGCAGCTTGTTCATCTGAAAAGACTTGAGGGGATTTCGGAGATCCGCGATGAATCGAGTCGTGAAGGAATGCGGATCGTAGTCGAGTTAAAGCGCGATGCGGTTCCGCAAGTTGTTCTTAACAAGTTATTTAAACTCACGCCGCTGCAAAGCTCATTTGGAATAATTAATCTTGCGATCGTCGATGGCCAACCAAAAGTTCTGAACATCAAGCAGATGCTTGAAGCTTTCGTTGAATTTAGAAAAGAAGTTGTCCGAAGAAGGACCGAATACGATCTTAGGAAAGCACAGGCTCGTGCGCATATCTTGGAAGGATTGAACAAGGCGATCGATGCTTTGGATTACATAATCCCGCTTATTCGCAACTCAAGCTCTGTTGACCAGGCGAAAAGCTGGCTGACAGGTAATTTTGAAAACCTTCGCGATAAAAAGGATTGGCGCGGAGTACCCTCTGATGCGTCGCTTGATAAATTCTTAGGAACGCTCGAAAAGGTGATCGGCGGGCTTGAATTCAGTGAGATCCAAGCGCAGGCAATTTTAGATCTGCAGCTTCGACGACTATCCGCCCTCGAACGCCAAAAGATCCTTGATGAATATGCGGAGATCATAAAATATATCGCTGAACTTGAGAATATACTCGATAATGAAAACGTTTTGCGTGAAGTTATCGTCGACGAACTTGAAGAAGTAAGAACGATATTTGCTGATGAGCGAAGAACGGTGATCGTAGATGCGGGGATCGAATTGAATATTGAGGATCTGATCCCGGATGAAGAGGTTGCGATCACGGTTACAAAAGCCGGATATGTAAAACGGACGCCGATAGCGACTTATTCACAACAAGGTCGCGGCGGAAAAGGACGCTTTGGAGCTACTGCGAAAGACGAAGATTTTGTTCGTCATTTATTTGTTGCTTCGACGCATGATTATTTGATGGTATTTACCGACGACGGACAAGTTTACAAGCTCCGCGTACATGAAATACCCGACGCGCTTCCTTCGGCCCGCGGAAAAGCGATTGTAAATCTTGTGAGTATTCCGTCTGCCAGGCGCCTGGTTGGCGTATTACCGGTAAAAGATTTTACCGATGAAGTTTTTGTAACGATGGTTACGAGAAAAGGAACGATCAAGAAAACTGCTCTATCCGATTATCAGCATATTCGAATCAATGGAATAAATGCGATAAACATAGACAAAGGCGACGAACTGCTCGACATTATTCCGACCGACGGTAAGCGCGAAATTCTGATCGCGACTCATGAAGGAATGGCGATCCGGTTTGACGAAAACGACGTCAGATCAATGGGCCGTGCAGCACGCGGCGTTCGCGGAATTAAGCTAAAGAAAGGCGATTACGTGATCGGTATGTGCGCGGTTTCGCGCGGCGGGAACGAAAAAATTCTGACGGTTTCCGAACAGGGGTTTGGTAAGCGGACTGAAGTAGATACATACCGGCTGACTAAACGCGGCGGTAAAGGCGTGATCAATATGAAAACGACCGAAAAGACCGGAAAGGTCGTAGCGTCGTTCCCGGTTGAAGATGATTCGGAAATAATGATCATCACTGAAAAAGCAAAACTTATACGGATCGGAGTTGAAAATATCCGCGAGACCGGGCGCTCGGCGCAAGGCGTTATGTTGATCCGAACAGGTGGAGACGATCTCGTAACGAGCGCATCACTGCTCGAGAAATCTGAAGCGGGTGATGGTGACGCCGGAGAGCTACAGGATATCGAAGAACCCAAAGAATAGTTCTGATTCTTGATGCCTTACCCGGAAGCCCTCTGGCGGATATACTCCACCAGAGGGCTTTCGTCTGACAATTTTTGCCCGAACGATTCCGTCGGAACACCCTCGACCCGAGGGAAATGAGTGCGGAGCGCGAAAACTACTTTTGTTTAGTTTGTAGATGATCGGGGAATTCGGACGTTGGAACGTCCGTTGCAGGCAGGCAGCCTGCGTTCCGGCAAGAAGTTCCGGAAAGCAGGCTCCGGCGAAGAATCAGTCAAATAAGCCGGGGCTGCTCGCTTTCTTAAGCAGATTATCCAAACCAAAATGTTCGTAGGCAAGACGTGTTGCCATCCTTCCTCGCGGGGTGCGATTTAAGAAACCGGTTTGTATTAGATAAGGCTCGATGATCTCTTCGATCGAATCCTTTTCTTCGTTTATTGATGCCGATATCGTGCCTAAACCGACCGGACCGCCGTCAAACTTTTGAATGATCGTCAGCAGCAATTTTCGGTCGACCTCATCCAAACCAAAAATATCAACTTCCATTCGATTGAGCGCATCTTTTGCAACTGCGTCAGTGATCTTTCCGTCGTAATCAACTTCTGCAAAATCCCTGACACGTCTTAACAAACGGTTTGCGATACGCGGCGTTCCCCGCGAACGTTTTGCGATCTCTCGTGAGCCGCTTTTTTCGATCTCAACTCCAAGAATCCCGGCAGATCGTTCAACGATCGTTTCGAGATCTTCAACCGTATAAAAATCCAAATTGAAAATTATGCCGAAACGTCCGCGAAGCGGTGCCGTGATCAAACCGGGTCGCGTCGTAGCACCGACCAGCGTAAACTTTGGAAGCTCAAGCTTTATCGAACGCGCTGCTGTTCCTTGTCCGATCATCAGGTCTAGATTGTAATCTTCCATTGCCGGATAGAGAACTTCTTCGATCGCCGGATTGAGGCGATGAATTTCATCGATAAAAAGCAGATCGCCTTCTTCAAGATTTGATAAAAGCGCGGCAAGATCTCCCGCCTTTTCAATAATCGGTGCTGCGGTTGATTTGAACTCCGTACCCATTTCATTTGACGTAATTCCGGCGAGCGTAGTTTTTCCCGTACCCGGAGGGCCGGTTAAAAGAATGTGATCAAGCGCTTCACGTCGCTTGAGCGCCGCCTTCATAAAGATCCGCAGATTGTCCTTGACCTTCCGCTGCCCGATATATTCGCCAAGATGGGTCGGACGCAAAGACAGCTCAAACTGCCGCTCTTCATCATTGATAACAGCAGTTTCGCGGTTGTCGATTATTTCGAAATCATTTGGCATGATCAGTTCTTCGCCAATAACTGTAAACTCCTTCGAAGCAGTTTTTGCACTGATATTTCAGATCCATCTTCGAGAGCCTTCCTAAGTGCTTGTTCGGCGGCCTTTGGTTGATAGCCGAGATTTACGAGCGCCGACAAGGCATCATCATAAACCTCGTTGCCCGACTTGGAACGCACATCAGATCTTGAAACCCCGGCATTCAGATCGACAACGCCGATCGCGTCGAGTTTATCTCGCAGCTCGATTACAAGCCGTTCCGCCGTTTTCTTTCCGATTCCCGGGATCGTGCTCAGGTGCACGATGTTATCGGTTCTGATAGCGCCTACGATCTCGTCCGCACTCATTCCGGAAAGCATTGTGATCGCAAGTTTTGGTCCGATGCCCGAAATTGTTATCAACTTTAGAAATAATGCGCGTTCACGGTTTTTCATAAAACCAAAAAGCTGGAGCGTGTCTTCGCGAACGTATGTGTAGATCCGCAGTGAAACATCGGATTCGATCTCACCCAGTTCGTAAAAGGTCGAAAGCGGGATCGTCGCTTCATAGCCAACGCCGCCTACATCGATTACGGCCGTATTCGCTTCTTTCTCTATGAGTTTGCCTGAAAGGTAAGAGATCATCTGTTTCACACTTGAAACGCAAATTGTAGTTGAAATTGACGCTTTGAGCAACGCCCAAACTATCATTGGGCGTTAAGATGCTTGTTACGTTTTTCACAAAAAAGACGAATACCATTATAATCAACATTAGAAATGAAAGTCGAAAAAATTTCAGAGTTAACAACTAATCGTCTGAGCGTATATTTACGCTGCGTAAATGAACTGCTCAGCGACGGGTCCAAGACGGTCTCATCCGAAAAACTTGCAAAACGCTTTCATTTAAATTCGGCACAGATCCGAAAGGACCTTGCGTGTTTTGGTGAATTTGGCGTTCGCGGTGTCGGATACTATGTCGAAGAATTGCGAGATCATCTTCAGAAAATATTAGGCCTTGATAAGGAACATCGTGTGGCAATAATCGGAGCCGGGCGTCTCGGAGCGGCCCTTGCTGATTATTACGGGTTTAATCAGACGAATTTCGAAGTAGCAGCTTTGTTTGATACAGATAAACAAAAGATCGGAACGTTGCTTGGGAATGTTGAAGTTTTCGCGACCAGCGATTTTGCAAAAATAGTTAAACGAGAGAATATAGATGTCGTGGTGATCGCGGTTCCGGCTCAATTTGCACAAGGTGTCCTGGAAGTAGTATCAAAAGCGGGAATTAAAGCGGTGATGAATTTTGCGCCGACGCCGCTCAAGGTTGACGATGATATAAAGCTAAAAAATGTGGATCTGATGATATCGCTTGAAAGTTTGTCATATTTTCTTGCGACTCCTGACACAATAAATGACAGGAGTTAAAATTATATGAAACCGATTTTGGTTATGCGTCGTATTTCGTAATTAGTAACAAATCAGCGGAGGAAAAATTAATGAAGTGTTGTGGTTTTAGGAAAGGCGTAGTTCCGTTTTTGGTGACGTTTTTGCTCGGAATATTCATAGCGGGTTTCTTTGTCTCGTTTAGTTCAACGAGCGGGGAGATCGAATCAAATATCGATCAAAGCGAAGCGTCGTATCTAAAACAGGAGAATCTCCGTTTGAAACGTGAAAATCGCAAACTCAAAAGAAAACGGCATGTTCATTCGGATGTGATCCATCTTGTTCCGCCGCCACCTCCGCCACCGGCATTGATCGCTCCGATTCCGCCGGAAGCTCCGGTAGCTGCGCAATAGATCAAATTCAGATTAGATTTTTTACCACAGATTAATACGAAATGAAGATCGGCTTCATTTGTGTTAATCTGTGGTTTACTTTTAAACGGATCCTACAACAACGATTTTGCAGTCATACAGAATGAACGAATCGGAAGCGAGAAAATTAATTGTTGAGATCGGGCGGTTGATGTACGAACGAAGTTATGTCGTTTCTTCGGACGGAAATGTCAGCATTCGCCTGGATGAAAATCGAGTCATGGCGAGCCCGACAATGACCTCGAAAGGTCGTATGACTGAAGAAGGTTTGGCGATCACGGATATTGACGGAAATGCGTTAAATGAAAACAAAGCTTCATCCGAACTCGCGATGCATTTGCTTGTTTACAAGATGCGTCCCGACATCATGGCTGTTTGTCATGCACACCCGCCTCATGGAAGTGCTTTTGCTGTCGCCGGGCTGGCTATCGATCAGCCGTTTTTGTCCGAAGTTATTTTAACGCTCGGCTGCGTACCGATTACTGAGTACGGAACGCCCTCAACAGACGAGCTGACCGATTCGATGAAACCATTTGTACCGCATCACAACGCACTTTTGATGGCGAACCACGGCGCGGTTGCATACGGAAGGGATCTTTGGGAGGCCTTCGACCGGATGGAAACTTTGGAGCATACAGCAAAGATCGCAATTTTGGCCAAAGCTCTCGGCGGCGCAAATGATCTGCCTCCCGACGCCGTTGAAAAACTCGTTCATATTCGCGAAAAAGCCGGATACCTGACGGAGTCTGCCAGATGTCAGGCTTGCGGATATCTGGAGCATACAAATATCACTTGTGAGCTTGATAACTCTGTCAGCACAAATGGTTCAAAAGTTTCATTGTCGAGAGAAGAATTAATAGATCTGTTAAATCAGGTTGCGGAGTTGAAACATTAGTCTGTATCAGTTAAATTTACGTGTCGAATCTAGAATTTTTAGGAGCAAACTTAAATGCAAGAAGCATTAGGAATGGTTGAAACAAAAGGACTTGTGGCAATGATCGAAGCATCTGATGCGATGGTCAAGGCGGCAAATGTTCATCTTGTGGGTTACGAAAAAATTGGCGCAGGTTTTGTAACTGCGATCGTTCGCGGCGACGTTGCAGCTGTTAAGGCAGCAACTGATGCCGGAGCTGCTGCTGCAAGAAGAGTTGGCGAACTGGTTAGCGTTCACGTAATTCCGCGTCCGCACGGAAGCGTTGATGACGCATTGCCGATAGGATTAAAGTAACAAAAAGCAGTAAGTTGATGGTTATTGGTAATTGGATTTTCCGTTTTAGAAAGCCAATTACCAATTACTAGTTACGAACAAATATTCATATGCGAATCGCCAGAATAATAGGGACCATTGTTTCCACGCAGAAAGATGAGCGGCTGACGGGTAAAAAGCTTCTCATCGTAAAACCGATCAATCCGGATGGAACTGATCGTGACGACTATGTCGTAGCGGTAGATACTGTCGGAGCTGGTTTTCACGAAAAAGTTCTGATCGTCGGCGGTTCATCGGCACGTATGGCGGAAGGAAACCAGGATTGTCCTGTTGATTCGGCGATAGTCGGGATCATCGATACGATCGACATTACATAATATTATATGCAGCTTGCACGTGTCATCGGAACCGTCGTTTCGACGGTGAAAAATAAATCGCTGACGGGGCGAAAGATAATGCTCGTGCAGAATTTAGATGAAACACTTGCTCCTATAGGGCAACCCCTGGTCGCTCTGGACGCGGTCGGTGCGGGTGTCGGTGAATTGGTATTTTGGTGTCAGGGAAAAGAGGCATCTTTTCCTTTTAAGCGCGATCCGACGCCGACAGATTGTACGATCGTTGGGATCGTCGATTCTGATTCTTACGTTTACAATTCTGAGACAAAATGATAATTGCACGGGTAATTGGAAACGTCGTCGCAACGCAGAAAAATCAGCGTTATGAAGGCGCGCGGATCATGCTTTGCCGTCAACTGACGCCAGAGGGCGCGGATACAAAAATGACATTGCTTGCGCTTGATTCAGTCGATGCGGGCGAAGGTGACGTTGTGATCATTGCCCGGGAAGGTTTTAGCGCTTCGACCGCCGCAACCGGAAAACCCGGAGCCGCAATTGATTCTGCAATTGTTGGAGTTGTCGATCGTATCGATCTGCTTCCGGAAGATACGGCTAAGAGTTAATTGGCTTTGATATTTTTGTCTATGCTGCGTCGCTAGTTTTTGTTAAGGACTATTTCATTGATGTTATCCGCGTTTTTTCAAACGCGTTGCACACGGGGTCGCGTGCGGTTCGACCGGAAAAGAAAGAATGAAAGAAAACACTCAAGACTTGGCGCAGAAGATCGCAGAGCTGATAAAAAACCACGATAACGCAGGAGTCTCGGTAAGTCTTGAGGAAAGCATCGTAAGAATTAACGATCGACTCACCCAGATCGAAAAAAGTTTAAGTTCTCATAAATCTCACACCTCAATTCATAATCCAAACATTGCTCATCCGAGCGAGCAGAAATTCGACGTCGTCGAAGCGATCGCCGATAAGATCATTGATCAGTATCAAAATGAAAAGGCTTGCACGTTTGAACCAAACGGCAAGCCTTGCGATCATTGTTCGATGTGTAGTTCAAGAGGCTTCTAAGGATACCTACTTATTAACACTTGTATTTGAGTTTGCTGCTGCCGGAGCGGGTGCTGCCGGCGTACTTGTTTTTTCTCTTCTCATTGTATCCGGACTTCCTACGTCGGGTACCTGCTGTCCTCGTTCATCAGCCTTGAAAAACGGCTCTTCCTTAAACCCAAGTAAACTCGCGGTCAAAACCGCCGGAAATTGATTCCGCGTTGTATTGTAATCAGTGACCGATTGATTGTAGTCAATGCGGGCAACATTGATCCGGTTTTCTGTACCCGAAAGTTCATCCTGCACTTTCATAAACGCATCACTCGAACGCAATTCCGGATACTTCTCTTGCAGCGACAGGAGTCTTCCGATCGTTCCGCCAAAACTATTATTTGCCTCAAGTACCGCTTGCTTTTGTTCCGGCGTTTTGTCGCCGTCAGCACCTTGCGGAGCGTCTTTTGAAGCATTCAGCAGTCGTGAGCGGGCGTCGGCGATCTGCCCAAAAACTTCCTGCTCCTGAATACCGGTCATCTGAGCTGTTTTTACAAGATTTGGTATGAGATCGGCGCGTCTTTGCATCGAACTTTCAACGTTAGCCCATTTGCCTTTTACGCCCTGTTGTTTTTCTGTAAGGGTGTTGTAACTGCAGCCGCTAAAGCCGACCGCAATAAGAATTGTAAGTGATAGCAATAAAGCTTTTTTCATTTTTATCTCCTGATTAGAACTTTTCGGATCGGCAACCAAAACACGATCGAATAAAATTAATTATTCTTGACCCATTTTATCGACCGCGCCGATCACATTCTCTATCTGCTCCAAATATTCAGCAAAAAGCTGATTCGCAGAACTTTCATTTAGGGGTTCGGTTTCTTCATTTTCACGGATATTAAATATTTTATCAAATGGAATTCCGTCAATTCCGAGCATTTCGACCGTCCGCGCGACGATCTCTTGTTTTGTCGTCGGCGGGTCTATGTGATTGAGAAGGAGCACCGCGCCAAAAAGTGCGGCAAAGCTCGCCAGACTCTTTGACATTAAATTGATCAGCAGCTCAACCGATGTAGAGGCATGTATATATCTGCGGCGAAGCTGAAGCAATTTGCTGCGGAGTTCAAACTCGGTCTGATGGCGAAGATATTTGTCCGAAACACTGATCCCGGCTAGAACGTCGTCGCCATACAATACGACGCGCGCATGTTCCATCTGATGAAATTCGATCGGAAAAACATCGCCCGCACTTTGCAGTTCGCCAACGGTAAAATATACCGGAACCGGATGTCCCATTTTGTTCCATTCGCGCATACAGGCGTGGGCGTTTCGAAGCTCAAGCGGCGTGATTTTATGAAGAGCAACAAGTATATTGTAATCCGATTCCCGCGGTATAAAATCTCCGGCGGCGGCCGAGCCGTATAGAATTACTGATGCCAGATTGCTCCCGTGAGTGTTTTTTACATCATCAATAAAATTCTCGAAATAATGTTTCATATATTTTCTCGCAAAGAAGATCTTTGTTTCAAAAGATAATAAACTCTCGCCACGCAAATTTAAACTACCAGCTTCCGCCTGCTCCGCCGCCGCCGAAATCACCGCCGCCGCCAAACCCGCCCGATGAATCGCTGCTGCTCCAACTGCTGCTCGACGAGGAACCCGAGTCACTATAACTCGAACTCCCGTATCCCCCCGAACTTCCGCCCTTAAATACGCCTTTAACAATCGACCAAATGACAAAAAGAGTCAACAATACGAAAATGCCGCCAACTAATATAGAGGGTGAAATATCGATCAAATAATGGACTATGCTGTCATAACCAAGAAATCCATCAGGATTTCCTAGTGTGAAATCTACCTCAGGTGTTTTCGGATCGATCGACCGCACAAATGCGTTCACCGTTTTCGAGATCGCTCTATTATACTCGCCTGGCGAAGGAGAAAACGCGTAGCTTAATAAATTCTTTTCTATCCGTTCGACGCTGCTCCGCGGAAGTTCACCGGAAAGCCCGCGACTGACCTGCGTAAAATAGGTTTTATCAACCATCGAAATAAAAAGCAGTACATTCCTGCTTGTTTCCTTTTCGAGGTCGATATCCCAGGCTTTTGCAATCGCATGCGAATAATCTTCTGCCGATTCACCATATGTCGCTTCCACTATAACGAGATAAATTGATACATGAGGATCGGTGGAATACTTAAAATTTTCAAGATGCCGGTTCATGACCGTCCGCGTCGGAGTTTTTAAAATTCCGTGGAAGTCGCTGACGAGTGATTCAGGTTTGCGCAATAGTAAATCGGGAAGTACGAAGTCCGGACCCGAAGCTTCATCGCTTGAAACTCCTCTTTTGAGTTCTATCGTGCGGATGTACGCGGTGATCGTGTCTTCTATTCCTTTGTTGTAATTTCCGACTTTAAATTGTGGTACGAGAAATTGCCGTTGCAGCGATCCAACCAAGCCGTCAGGCAACTCGGCTTCGAGATCGCGGCTGATTTGTGTCTGATACTTCCGGTCATCGATCGCTATAAAAAGCAGCGCACCGGGATTAACATCATCTTTAGAACCTATTCCCCATTCGCGTGCCAGTGCAAATGAATAGTCAAAGATCGGTTGATCACCTGTAGTCTTTACGATAGCGACGGCGAGTTCTACGGATGGTGATGAGCGTTCCCGGAAATTGCGTAATTGGGTTTCAAGACGTGTTTTGGTTGGAAGATCTAAAACGCCGGCGTAATCCGAAACTCGCCCGATGGGTTTTGGGAGGTTGGAGATTTTTTGGGCGCTTACCGGATTTGAAAACGCGATGATCTGGATCAGTGCCGAAAATACCAAAATCCGCAAAATTGGTAATTGAGCCCTTGTGATCTGAATACAATGCGTCATCGTATTTTCTAACTACCAACTTCCGCCTGATCCACCGCCGCCAAAACTTCCGCCGCCGCCAAAGCCGCCCCAACTGCTGCTTCCGCCCGAACTTCCACCCCAGCTGCTTCCGCTGCTCGAACTTCCGCCTGACGACCCGCTTGCTAATACTCCGAGCACCGCACCCAATACATTCAGGGCCATCCGTCCGCCGCTTCCGCTGCCGCCGCCTGATCCGCCAAAGCCGCCACCGCCCCAGCGGTCTTTATCATTTTTATCCGGGCCTGATTTGCTTTTCGCAGCATTTATTACAGTTACAACAATAACGAAGAGAATAAATAAGAAGACGCCGCAGATGATAATTCCTATGACATCCCCGTCGTCGTTTTCCTGCTCGACATTGCTTACAGGAGGTGTAATGGGATCGGACTCGCCACTTCTTCGTGCTTCGATCGTCCGAATATAGGCAGAGATCGTGTCTTCGATCCCTTTTCCATAATTTCCGGCTTTAAATTGGGGGACGAGATAGGTGCGTTGAAGCGAACCTACAGTTCCATCTGAAAGTTCATCTTCGAGGTCGCTGCTTACCTGAGTGAAATATTTTCGGTCATCGACTGCGATAAAAAGAAGTGCGCCCGGATTATCATCGGCGCGTGAACCAATTCCCCAGCCTCTTGCCACGGCAAGTGAATAGTCAAAAATTGGGCGTTCACCGGTTGTTTTTACAATTGCAACCGCCAACTCGGTGAGAGGTTTCGATCTGTCGCGAAATTCAATTATCTGTTTCTCGATCCGTGCTTTGGTTGACGCATCTATCACACCGGCGTAATCCATTACCGGGCTCGACGGACGCGGAAGCGGCGATTGATCAAGCGAAAACGGCTCGTTGTCCGATTGGCCATACGCAGCTATGATCGTCGTACAGACGAAAAACGCCCCAATAGCGAGATGTTTTAGATTTCTTTTCATTCAGTACCCGTATTTTGTCAAATAATGAATAAATTAGGAAATTGAATCGCGACCCGCTGCCTAGCCTTCCACAAATGAATGAAGCAAGATATGCATAAGAAAAAATAATACAACGCCGGCAAAAACGGAAAACGAAACAAGAGGGTTTTTTCCGCCGTGATGATTTACCTCGGGAATAAGGTCGCTTGCGGCAACGTATAATGTAACGCCCGCCGCAACCGGCAG